>JAJFLT010000208.1 GCA_021772555.1 Opitutales bacterium
CCATGACCGGTTCCATCGAAATCTGGGATACCAAAACATTGAAGCATGTCGGCTCGCACAGTTTCGGCATTTATTCGGGGTCGACCACATGGGTCGATTTTTACGACGATCATTGGTACGTAGCCTTCGCGCATTATGGGAACCGGGCGGCGGAGCCCAACCGCGACCCCAGCTGGACCAACCTGGTTAAATTCGACAAGGACTGGAACCGCAAGGAGGGCTGGATCTTACCCGCCTCGCTGATTGAAAAATTCGGCGGTTACAGTAGCTCGGGTGGGATTTTCGATAAGGATGGACTGCTCTACGTGACCAGTCACGACCCCAAGGAAATCTACGTCCTGAAAATCCCCGAAGCTGGTTCCATTTTGGAGTGGGTGGAAACGATAGATGTCAGCAGCCCCGGCCAGGGAATCGCCTGGGATCCATCAAAGCCCGATCTCCTTTACGCCATCTACAAACAAAACCGAGAAATCATAGTTGCCCGGTTGAAGAAAAAATGAACACAGCCTCAATTGAGGTTAAATGAAGCTCCCTTTTTTCAACCACAGATTACACGGATAATTTTTTAACTAGCGCTCGAACGCCGCTTTCTTTACCTGCGCTCATCTGTGAAATCTACAGTTTTATGAAACACCAGGGTAAAGTGTTATCGGTTTGAGGAATCGCCCTCATTGTCCGGCACTTCCTCGATATAAATATCATAATATCCTCTGCCTCTGGCAATGTAGGCGATTTTGGCGCCGTCGGGTGACCACACGGGCATGGTCACGCGGACAAAGCCCAGCCCAATACGGCTCAATACCTTCCCCTTCAGGTCGATGATATTGATGCCTCGTCCGGCCTCTTCATCAACCGCCGCGACCGCTATGCGTTTGCCATCGGGCGACCAGGCGGGGCAAAAATCATTTCCCGCCCGGTGGGTAATTCTGCGGGGAGTTCCGCCTTCCGCCGGCATGACGTATAGCTCGTCGTCCTCGCCATCGGTATCTCGGCGGGAAAAAAACAGGATTTGGGAACCATCGGGGGACCACCGCGGCCAGACGTCGCGTCTCGGGTGGTCCGTTAATTGCCTCAGTGATTTTCCGTCCGCATCGATCACATAAAGATTGAAGTTGTCCCCCTGGTGGGAGGTAAAGGCAATCCGTTGGCCATCCGGCGACCAGTGGGGAAACATCTCATCGCCCTCCATGCTGGTCAATTGACGAACCTTTTTGTCTGCCAGTTCCAGAATAAACAAATCCATGGGGCCGTTGCGATTGCTTTGAAAAACGACTCTTTTACCGTCCGGAGAAAGTGCCGGCTGGCGTTCCCAGCCTTTATCGGAAGTCAGCCTCTCCCTCTCCGAACCGACTTCGTCCGCGTTCATCGTGTAGAGGTCCCAATCTCCATAATGGTCCGATTCGAGCAGAAGCCTTTTTCCATCCGAAAACCAGTTGGGCGTTCTTTCGTTGCCGTCCTCCATTTCAATGTGAAGCCTCCCTTCCACTAGTTCCTCCTCCACGCCAATAAGGACGGAAGATAAAGACATTCCGAAAAATAAAAGAGCTACCGCAGCTATGGTTTTATTTATTATCTTCATAGCAGTTCCTTAATTGATATATACAAGAGAAATTGCCAACAGGTTCCCTCTCTGATGCCGAGGACAAACAGCCCAAGCTAAATAATTTGGGCTCGGGTATGGTGTCACTCCAACAAGCTGTCGTCGACGTCGTAGTTGGCGTAGACGTTGCGGACGTCCTCGAGGTCGTCGAGGGTTTCGATGAGGCGAATGGTTTTCTTGACCGCGTCAGGATCTGTGAGAGGGACGAGACTGCCGGGAATCCAGGCCAGGGAGGCGTCATCCGGCTGAATGTCTTCTTTTTCGAGGGCTTGAGAAACCTGGTCGAAGGCGTTCATGGGGCAGAGCACTTCGAAATGGTCTTCTTCGCTTTTGATGTCTTCGGCACCGGCATCGAGGACGGCCAACATGAGAGTGTCTTCGTCAGTTTTGTCGGCGGCGATGAGAAACTGGCCCTTTTTCTGAAAATTAAAGGCCAGCGCGCCGGGGGTGGCCAAGCTGCCGCCTGCTTTAGTAAATACGCTTCTGACGGCCGAGGCGCTTCTGTTTTTATTGTCCGTGGTAACATCCACGATAATACCAATACCGCCGGGGGCATAGCCTTCGTAGGTGATTTCCTCGATGGTCATCCCAGGCAGTTCACCGGTACCTTTTTTGACGGCCCGGTCGATATTATCGGCGGGCATATTGGACCCTTTGGCTTTAAGGATGAGGGTGCGCAGGCGGGCGTTGAATTCAGGGTTCCCCCCGCCCTCGCGGGCGGCCATCGTGATTTCCTTGGCGATGACGCTGAAAATTTTCCCGCGTTTGGCGTCAACGACCGCTTTGTGCCGTTTGGTGGTCGCCCATTTACTATGACCGGACATCTTTTCAGTATTACTTTTTAGGTGGCTTTTTCAATTTTTTCTTTTTGCGGACGGCCGGAACCGCCTGGCCTGCCGGGAGGGAAACTTTGGGTGTTTCTTCGACATCTTTGCGGCGATTGGTAAGGTATTGTTGCAAGATGGAAAAACAATTGGAAATGGTCCAGTAAAGAACCAGACCGGAGGAGAATGTATAGCAAATGAATAAAAAGAAGAGCGGCATCAGTTTAAAGATTTTTTGCTGCGCGCTGTCCATACTCATGGGCGTCATCTTCATCTGATAATACATGGTAACGCCCATAACGAGGGGAAGGGGGTTGACCGGAAAGCCGCCCACGGTAGCGATGGTATCGGATAAAGAAAGGTCCTGAATCCAAAGAAATCCGGCAAAGCGCAGCTCGGAAGCACTCCGCAGCATCTGGAAAAGGCCAAAAAAGATGGGCATCTGAACCAGGATGGGCAGGCAACCGGCGGCCGGATTGATCTTGTGCTGCTGAAAGAGCTTGAGGGTTTCTTTCTGGATTTTTTCGGGCTGGTCTTTGTATTTTTCTTTTAATTCTTTGAGCGGCTCCTGAATCTTCTGCATTTTCTTGGAAGATTGGGCGGCTTTGGCGGTGAGTGGCCAGAGGGTGAGCCGGATGATCACGGTCATCAAAATGATGGCTATGCCGTAATTGCCGACCATGTTGTGGAGGGCGAGCAGCATCCAGAGGAGGAATTTTCCGATAAAGCCGAAGAAGCCGAGCTGCATGACGTATTCCTGTTTCTGGTCGAGGCTGATGAGCCGGGAATACTCTTTGGGGCCCACGTAGAGGTCCAGGTCGAGGCTGCGCTCGGAATGCGCATTGACGTTTTGGAGGTCGAATTCGATGCCCCCCGTTATGCCCAAAACGGGCGCACCGCGAGGGGTTTTTGGGGGAAGGGTTGCCGGTTGCGCGAAGATGCCGATGCCGGGAGTTTCCGCAGCGGGGGTGACGATGGAGGTGAAAAACTGGTTTTTGGCGGCGGCCCAAACCGTCTTTCCAGACCTTTGGATTTCACTCACCGGATCTCTTTTAAAGAAACCCCCAAATCCTCCACCCTTGAATTTATTGCCGCTGATATACTCGTAATCCTCCCCATCGTAGTAGCTGAAGTTGAGAAAATAGCCCTGGCGATCAGAGTCGGTCGGGGGTGCGGTGCCCACATTAAGAAAAATATGGTTAACAGCGAAAATAGTGGGGGTCTGGTTGATGATGCGGGTACTGTGTTTGACGATATAGGGGGCCGCCCCTTCGGTGAGCTCGGATACTTCGTAAGAGCGCACCAGATCAATCCCCGGCACTTGTTCCCGAATAAATTCAATTTTACGGGAACCGGCTCCTCCGCTCAATAGCTGGTAGGCGGGCGCGTATTCCTCGAATGAGCCGTCGGTTTCGGCCAGGCTGATGCCGAGTACGGGAAGATCGCTGCCTTCATTAAATATATAGGGGGCATCTTCTCCCTGCAGGGCGGGGTATTTTTTCAGCTCCACCTCTTTGACGGCACCGCCATAAGTGGTGAACCGGACCCGTATCAAATCGTTTTCGATAACATAGGTTTCCTCCGGCGGGCGGCTCTCGAATTCTGGCCCTGGCTGGGATTTGCCTATGATGGATTCACCGCCGTTGCCCAACTTGCCGCCTTCATCCGAATAGGGCTTCAAGGAAGAAACAGGGCCCGGCTCTTCCGAAAATTCGTCTCCGTTCTCCTCCGCTCGGGCGGGTCCGGATTCTTCGACCAGGGGGGCTTCCTCCGCTCTTTCCCGGGCTCGCCGGTCCATTTCCGGCTTTTGCAGGATAAAGATACCCAAGGCGACCAGGAGCATTAAAACGCCGGCAAAAGTATAGTTTCTATCCACTTGTCAACTCGCCTTTCTGGATAAAGCTGCCGTCTTCTGCCTCAGGTTGCTTTTTGGTTAAGCAAACCCCATTTTTTGCCGGCGGCGGATCGTAGCCACCTGCGTGGAAGGGATGGCAACGGAAAATGCGGCGAATGGAATAATAGCTGCCCAACCAGAATCCGTGGGAACGTAAGCACTCACAGGCATAAGTCGAGCAGGTGGGGTGAAACCGGCAGGACGCATGGGGACCGAAAAGGGCATTCTTGGCCGGAGAAAGCAGCATCTTGTAGAAGAGGACCAAGCCGATGGCCAGGGTGGCGGGCAGCCGGACGAGGGTCCCGTATAGATTCTTCAAATGATGGGTCATGAGTGTGTTCTCCTCACTTTGGCCGCTCTTTGGCAGGCATTGAGGTATTTTTTTTGCAATTCATCGAATCCGTAGCGATCCATTGAGGCCCGCGCAACCAAAACCACATCGCAGTTTTTGGGGAGCGACTCCTGATTAAGTCGAAAAATCTCCCGCAACAGTCTCTTGGCCCGGTTGCGCACAACAGCGGGTCCGACTCTTTTGGAGGCGATCACGCCGAGCCTTCGATGGGGAGGGGAACCTTCTTCCACATCGGCGCGCACCAGCAATTGCAGGATAAAAGCCCCGCAATCGACCCTGCGGCCATTGGCTCGCACGACGGCGAACTCAGCCGAGCGCCTGATGTGCTGCCGGGCGGTAAAGCGTTGGCGCATGGCGGCGGCGGATACGTCAGGCGCTAAGGCGAATTCTGCCTTTACGGCGGCGGGCGGCCAGGATCTTTCTCCCCCCGCGGGTGGACTTGCGGGCGCGAAAGCCCAATTTTCGGGCGCGCTTGATTTTGGATGGATGGTATGTGGGCTTCATGGTTGGTGAAGAAAAGGTTGCCAAGGAATACAGTTCTACGGCCCATGTCAAGCGAACAGGCAGCATAAAAAACCGGCGCGATTGAAGGGTTCGGCAAACCGGCCGGGCTTTCTCCCGGGTCCGTTGGGGAAAACGTAAAAAAAGACTTGCGCAGGTCGGGCAAGAACCTAGTTTCGTGGCTCCAATTTCCGGTTGTCCCGTTCGTCTAGCTCGGCCCAGGACTCAGGGTTTTCATCCCTGCAACAGGGGTTCAAATCCCCTACGGGACGCCATTTTTTACCGGCACTTTTGTTGCCCGGCTTGATCACCACCTGAGTATTCAGCAGTTTCGCGGGCTGGTTTTTCAGGCTTTTTTCTCCACTTTTCAGGGTGGATTGAGGCGACTTTCTCCCGCCCAGTAGAGCTTTATCTTGTTGCCTGAGGGATCGCACAAAACGGCTTCACGCCATAAATAGCTCATGTCGGTCGGCATTTGCGCAAAGACAAAACCCTTTGCCACAAGTTGGTCCACGAGTTCGTCCAGCTTTTCGTGTTCAAAATAAATGACCGCGCCATTTTCAAAATCTCCATCATTCAGTGACAGAGAAAAGGTCGAACCACCCTCTGGACATTCAAACCTCGCATAGTGGGGCGTATCGACAATCTGCAAAAAGCCCATTTTGCGGTAGAAGGCGGCAGCCTTGTCCATGTTGCTGACGGGCAGGGTTATTTGATTCAGGTTCATGTGGTGGTCATTTTAAATACCATATGATTAGACATTGTGAGCCCAACAGCAGATATGAAAACTCATTGAAAATAGCCCCAAGTTTCTTGCGAAGTAACGCCAAGCCACCAAAGGCCTATGTAGATGGCGTTCCTAGCATGGCTATTCCCTTCAGAAATCGTCTATCCATTCATATGATGTATTTTGTAAGCGATCAATCTCGTCTAGTGCAGCCTTTAAGTTTGGGGGGTCACCAAAAGTCAAATTAATACCGAAAGTCCCTTCAGGATTTGCATTATTCTGGAATGGTTTAGCAAGTTCATCAGGAAGCCTTTCAAGCTCAGTAATTATATGCTCCGCCCATCCGTGCATTAGGTCTCGAATGCGGTGGAATGCTTCTGGCAATTCCAACGAGCGTATCTCGATCTCCCAAGAAACTAGTTCGTTGCAGCCATCGATTATCTGATCAACTACCTCTTTGATAGTTTCTGCGTCTCCTGATATCCCTGGTTTTCCCCAAGAGGACACGATTTTCTCTTGAAGAAGAATTGTCAGCATCTTTATCAAGGCAATTAGGTCGGCGAGGCGCGATCCTATTCTATCAACAAACTCTTTGCCCCTCATAGATTGTTTTCGGCTAAATACTAGCCCGCTCTCAATGTCGGCGAGCTTATTTCTGACAATTGTAAGCTTAGAACGAAGTAGTTCCTCCGTAAGTAAATATTCCCAGTAATCAGGACGTTCTAGGGCCAAATATTGTGAGCGTTCTGTCTCCTCAATGAACGCCAGAAGTGGGCTAAGTTTATTCGTGCGTTTCCGCTGAATTAGGTCCTTCAGGTAGATAGAGAATTGATTCCGAAGAGTTTCAGCGATCTCCTTCGCTCTGTCGTAAATAAAAATCCAACCTTCATCAGCTTTAATCCTCTGTAGGAAGGCAAACACTTCCGGGCTGTCTACATAGATCGAAAAGTCAGCGCCAGGATTTTTTTCCCAAAGAGGTAGAGAATCTAACACCTGGCGGTTTACGAACACAAATCTGTCGATCTGGTGTCTTTTAGCTGTTTGGTATTCGGAATTCACAATTGACTTCCCCGTATTTGGATCCAAAGAGCCTCTTTTGCGGCCAACGATGAGTACGAACAAGTCTGCGTTTTCTCGTACAACTTTCTTGCAGTTTTCGATAGCGTCCAAAGAAGGTGAAACGGGAAAGGAGTTGTACTCACTCAGAATTGGTACGTGACCGATTGATTCTAAGGCATCTTTGAGGTCGGCTCGAATTTGATCAAGGTCGAAGCAGGTCGAACTCACGAATACTCTCGTATTACCGATCATATATAAATCACTCGAAACAAGATTTGATGTTCAGTCAGGATATCATTCAATTTATATGTTAGCAGCAAATGTGCTTTGTATAAAAATTTACAATATTCTTATAATCGATATTTTCAAGAATTTTCTGGATCCTTTAAGAGCCATTAAAGCCTTGCCTGTTTTTATTTACAATTGCAAGATCAGGAAAAGGAGAAATTATGGCTACGAAGGGATATATAAGATACAAAGGTAATTACAAATACCAACTCGTTAATGATTATCAGATAATTATTAGCATTACACCAGGGTCTGATATTAAGACGGATTTCATTGATCTGGATACTCTGGGGAAATTGGTAGTGAAGAAAAGCTATGCCTGGGACGGCCCCTCCGGGCCAGTGAAGGACACTAAAAAGAATCTGCGCGCGTCACTGGTCCATGATGCTCTTTATCAGCTGATGCGAAATGAAAAGCTCAAGTCCAGAACTCATCGAAAAGCAGCCGATCAAATTTTTAAGGACATTTGCCTTGAAGACGGCGTTCCCAAATTCTGGTCATCAAACTTCTACAAGGCGTTACGGAAATTCGGCAAACCTGCGGCCAGTCCCGAAAACAAGAAAAAAGTCCGTCGCGCTCCCGAGGTAAATTCGGATTAAGCCAAATTCAGATTCTGGAACCTAAGAATTTATCTCACTAAGGCTCTAGAACCTATCTCAGATTCGCAGATGAATGATGTTTGTAGCGCCACGGAGGCAGATGCCAGGCGGCTTCGCGCCCAGATGGGCTGGAGCCCTTCGGGCGCGAACCAACGCCTCAGGTGCCACCTTGCCGCACAAATCCTTCGGACAGAGGCTATTATGAATTTGAGCGGCGTTCCGTCGGGGCCGCAGGGCTTCCAGCCCGGCAAGTCCCGACGCGCCTTGCTCAAACACATAATGGCTCTCTGCATCTCCATCATCGAATTTGAGATAGGTTCTAAGACCACGGCGAGTATTTGTTTCGATGGGTTGGGTGTTTCTCTGATTTGAAATGCCATTTGGAATGGAGGAGAACGTGCTGAGGACAGCCCGTTCCACCGAAATGGGACGGGATTCGGGCGTTTTCGTTGTGTAGTAAGTTGGGAGAGGTGTTTTTGTGGGACATTGTGGCGCATTTTTGGGATTTTGTTGGTTTTTTTTGAACTTTAATCAAACGCATCAAAGGGAGCCAACGTATCGATTGCGGGTTTTTGGAATGTATGTTATAAAAGGGCTGGATGATTTGAACCGCGAATGAACTCTAATAAGAACTCTAATAACTGGAAATTGATTTTTTTAACCACAGATTACACAGATGAACACAGATAAAGAATATTTCTTTCGAGAACTTTTAAACAAACTACCTCTATTTACCCGTTTAAATCGTGGTTAAAAATTGGAGTCATCGCTTATTTCTGTTTTCAGTGTTTTTTTAGAAAAATTGAGTTCAATGCCCCTAATTACTTCCAGATTGATGAGTTTTAAACTTTTATTTCCGTTGCCCATGGACAGGGGCTCTTTAACGGGTTTCTTTTTAGTGGTCTCTGTTGTTATGGGGTCGTTCCCGAACACCTTTGGCGGGGAGGCGGCGGAAGAGGTTGCGAATGCGGAACCGGTTGTTGCGGGAGTGCAATCCAACCGGTTGGCTTTGGAGAAATCTCCTTATTTGCGGCAGCATGCGAGTAACCCGGTCGATTGGTTTCCCTGGGGGGAGGAGGCTTTTGCCAAGGCCCGTAAAGAGGATAAATTGATTTTTCTCTCGGTGGGTTACAGCACTTGCCATTGGTGCCATGTAATGGAGCGGGAGTCTTTTGAAAATCCCGAAATCGCAGCCCTTATGAACGAATCGTATGTAAGCATCAAGGTGGACCGCGAGGAGCGCCCGGATGTGGACAAGGTTTATATGACTTTTGTGCAGGCTTCGACCGGCAGCGGCGGCTGGCCCATGAATGTCTGGCTAACGCCGGACCTGACCCCCATCGTGGGGGGAACGTATTTCCCGCCGGAGGACCGCTATGGGCGGCCCGGTTTCCCCAGCATGCTGGAGCGTGTTGCCACGGTCTGGAAGGAACACCGGGAGGAGATCGTGGCGCAGGGGAAGGTGATTGTGGAGCAACTGAATGAATTGGGATCGGTATCGAGTGAAGGCGGCGCGGAATTGGGAAACGATTCCATGGAGGCCGCTTTTGAGCGATTGACGAATACTTTCGACGAAACGGAGGGAGGCTTCGGGCCACCGCCAAAATTCCCGCGTCCGGCCACACTCAATTTTCTTTTTCGTTATTATGCCGCCCAGGAGTCTTTATCCCAACGCGGTAAAAAGGCGCTTGAGATGGCTTTGTCTACCCTCGACGCCATTATGGCGGGGGGAATCCGTGATCATTTGGGAGGCGGTTTTCACCGCTATTCAGTCGATCGGTTCTGGCATGTGCCCCATTTTGAAAAAATGCTCTACGACCAGGCCCAACTGGCCAATGCCTACCTAGATGCTTTTCAAATAACCGGCGAAACCAAATACGCCGAGGCGGCCAGGGGCATTTTTTCCTATGTGGGCGAAACCTTGACCGATGCCGAGGGGGGATTTTACTCGGCGGAAGATGCCGACAGCCTGCCCTCGCGGGATAGTGCCGAAAAATCGGAGGGCGCTTTTTATATTTGGCCGGAGGAGGAAGTCTTGCAAATCCTGGGTCCAGAAAAGGGACCTGTTTTCAACTATTTCTACGGAGTAGCTACCTTTGGAAACGCGCCCCCCGGCAGCGATCCGCAAAGGGAATTCGCGAACCGGAACATTCTCAAGCAAAGCCGTTCGGTAAAGGAAACCGGGGACAAGTTCGGACTTTCCATGGTCGCCGTGGAAAAAATACTGAAGGAAAGCCGAAGCCTGCTTTTAACGGCCCGAAATAAACGCCCACGTCCGCATCGGGACGACAAAATCATCACCGCCTGGAACGGCCTCATGATGTCCGCCTATGCCCGCGGCGCGAGTGTACTGGATGATCCAGCTTACCTGACACGCGCCGCGCGGTCCGCCGCATTTATTAAAAAACACCTATATAACGAAAAAAACGGAACCCTCCTGCGGATTTTTCGCCAAGGCCCCGGCCCCACGGCCGGATTCGGCGACGATTACGCCTTTCTCATCCAGGGATTGCTGGATCTTTAACAGGCATCGTTTGAGATCAAATGGCTGCAGTGGGCCGTCCGATTGCAAGATACCCAGAAGGAGAAATTTTATGATTCCGATGATGGAGGATTCTTCAACGCCACGGGCAAAGACCCGCACATCCTCCTGCGAATGAAAGAGCGTTTCGACGGGGCAGAGCCTTCGGTCAATTCCGTATCGACCCTGAACTTGCTCCGCCTTGCCCAAATGACCGGAAGGGATGCTTACCATACGATGGCAAAAGAAACTTTGCATGCTTTTGCTTC
>JAJFLT010000209.1 GCA_021772555.1 Opitutales bacterium
GATGATGTCCATCCCACCCATCTGTATCTCACGCTTCTCGAAACGGATGTCGCTGGATTTCAAGCGGTTGGTGGAACATTCCTGATTGCAGCAACAGTCCGCGTCGGCAAATGAATCGGCAAAAGCATAAAGGGCCAGGAACAGTAGAGATAT
This sequence comes from Opitutales bacterium, assembly GCA_021772555.1. Taxonomy (GTDB): domain Bacteria; phylum Verrucomicrobiota; class Verrucomicrobiia; order Opitutales; family UBA2987; genus JAJFLU01. Next base: position 154 of record JAJFLT010000209.1, read on the forward strand.
CCGGAAGGTTGTCTGCAGCATGTGGGTAAGAGAAAATACCAGCTTACAATATTTCATTGCCGAGTGGGTAAAATTCCAGCCAGGAGTGGCTGAAAAAAAATCAGGGCTGGTCTTTCCCGGGGTTGATGATGGGCTCCCGATCAATTTTTTGCAGTTCAGCGCGAAAACTGCCCCATTTTACTTTGCTGATGATTTTCAGGGGCAGGTTGCGGGCGTCGTCAGAGACCCAGAATCGGAGGTAGGATTTCCTGGGTTTTTCAAAGGCAATGCTTACCTCACGCAGATCGGGCTGCACCAAGAACGCTTCCAGGGTGCCCAATTTTGTGCGAAGCTTCTTTTTCTCGAATACCTGCACCGGCACCCGGCGGTACTTTTTGCCGTCCGTCATGAGAACCCGTCGGGCCAATCCAACCTTCAATGACCAGAGACGGGCCGCGAATATTGAGGCGAGCGGATCATAGGCGTCCCCCGGCAGAGTAATCGGCTCCCGCGCCTTTCCCCGCAGGGAGTATTGCGCCTCTTTCTTTTCCCAGTCGAAAACCACTTCCACCTCCCGGCTTTTATTTTTATGTTTTTCCTTTTTAGAGATGTACAAAGTGCGCGTAAAATCGAGATTCACATAACTCTCGTAATGGTCCCGGATCGGATAGAGGGCGTCGGCAAAGCCATTGGTCCTGAGGTCGAAATTCAGCCGGTAGGCCGGTTCGCCCTGAAAAGTGAGCGGCCCCTTCACGCTGAGCACTCCGCTTCCGACATGAAAGAATCCCCAATTGAGTTTGTAGGTTAGCGTTTCGCCTGGAGAAAACGGCAAGGGGTTAACGGCCACATCCGCGTGGGCACTGGCTGTGCAACCAAAAAATAGCCCGGTTAAGAACGCTCTTGTCCATCGGCACATTGGCACTGGGAGACGCATTTTTAGTTCAATCCTCAACTGGCAAAGGATCGAGACGCCAAACTTCCGCGGCATATTCGCGAATGGTGCGATCGGTGGAAAACTTTCCCATGCGGGCGGTATTGAGGATGGCCGTGCGGGCCCAGCGCTCCTTGTCACGGTAGGCCAGATCGATCTCCCGGTGAGTGGCGAGGTAAGATTCAAAATCTGCCAACACGAGGAAAGGATCGCCGCCCTCGAGCAGGTTTCTCCGCAGTGGCGCCAGGGCCTGAGGGTCCTCCGGGGTGAAGTAGTTCGACCCCAGCCAATCGACGGCATGGCGCAATTCATCATTGGCATAATAATGGTCAAAAGGATTGTAACCCCGCTTTTGCCGCTCTTCCACTTCTTCCACCGTATGGCCGAAAATGAAAATATTCTCCTCGCCCACCTCTTCCTGTATTTCCACGTTGGCCCCGTCCAGGGTTCCGATCGTGACGGCGCCATTGAGGGCCAGTTTCATGTTTCCGGTGCCGGAAGCCTCCTTACCAGCCAAGGATATCTGCTCCGAGACATCGGCCGATGGAATGATACGCTCGGCCAGAGTAATGCCGTAGTTGGGCAAAAATACGACCTTGATTTTTCCTCCGATGCGGGGATCGCTGTTAATTTTCGCCCCCACCGCGTTGATGGCGTGGATGATGGTTTTGGCCAGGTCGTAGCCGGGTGCCGCTTTTGCCGCAAAGATGAAAACCCGCGGGTGCATGTCGTAATCAGGATCGTGCAAAAGCCGACGGTAGAGGGCCAGAATATGGAGCAGGTTGAGGTGCTGCCGTTTGTATTCATGCAATCGTTTGACCTGCACATCGAAGATGGCCTCGGTATCGACTTCCACATGGCACAATTCTGCAATGATGGTGGCCAGTTCATCCTTGTTTCGTTTCTTGGCCGCCATAAATCGCCGTTGGAAGTCTTTGTCCTCGGCGTAAGGTTCAAGGTTGTGGAGTTTTTCCAGGTCCACGGGCCAATCCCCTCCGATGGTTTCGTCGATCAATACGGACAAGTGAGGATTGCAAGCCTTGAGCCAACGGCGGGGCGTAATGCCGTTGGTTTTATTGTTGAATTTAGATGGATACAATTCATCGAATTCCGGGAAAAGGTGACTCTTGAGCAGTTTTGTGTGCAACGCGGCCACGCCATTGACTGAGTGGCTGGCCACAACGCTCAAGTGGGCCATACGGATTTGCTTGGGACGGCCTTCTTCGATGAGTGAAAGATCGCTTTTTTTGGCGTTGTCACCCGGCCATTGGGCTTCCACCTCCTCTTCCAGGAAACGGCGGTTGATTTCGTAAAGGATCTGAAGATGGCGTGGGAGCACTTTTTTAAACAGGGGTACGCTCCATTTTTCCAACGCCTCCGGCAATAGAGTGTGGTTGGTGTAGGCAAAAACCTGACGGCAAATCTGCCAGGCACGGTCCCAGTCCAGGTGCTCAACATCGATCAAAAGCCGCAGTAGCTCAGGAATGGCCACCGAGGGGTGGGTGTCATTGAGGTGGAGGGCAATTTTTTCAGGGAAAGCGTCCCAACCGGCATTGAGGTTGCGGTAGCGCCGGATGATATCCTGCAGGGAACAGGAGACGAAAAAATATTGCTGCACGAGACGCAATTCTTTGCCGCTCTCGGTTTTATCATTGGGGTAGAGAACCTTGGAAATGGTCTCCCCTTCGGCTTTCTCGCGCACCGCCTCGACATAACCGCCCTCGAAAAACACAGCCAGGTCGAACTCCTCAGAGGCGCGGGATTCCCACAGGCGGAGAAAATTCACGGTACTGGCCCCGTAGCCGCAGATGGGGAGGTCCCAGGGCACTCCGAGGATGGTTTTAGCGCCCACCCAAGCGGGAGCACCTTCCCCGAAGTCGTCGAAATGCTCCTCCACATGCCCGTAAATCTTGACTTCGATGGCATACTCCGGGCGCATGATCTGCCAGGGATTGGGAAATTGCAGCCAGTTGTCAGGATGCTCGACCTGTTTACCATTGAGGATTTCCTGCCGGAAAAGACCGAATTCGTAATGGATGCCGTAACCGATGGCTGGTAAATCGAGGGTCGCCAGCGAATCCAGGAAACAAGCCGCCAACCGGCCCAGCCCGCCGTTGCCAAGGCCCATCTCCACTTCTTCCTGGCAAAGGCCTTCCAAACTCAACCCGAGGGTGGCCAAAGCTTTTTTGGTCGCCTCGAAAAGACCGGCGCTGTGCAAATTGTTGGAAAGAAGCCGCCCCATGAGGTACTCGAGCGAAAGGTAATAGACCCGCCGGGTATTCTCTGCGTTGTGGGCGTCCATAGTCTTAATGAAACGCTCCATAATCCGATCGCGCACCGCCATGCTGGTGGATAGCGACCAATCCCGCCGTGTTGCCGTGTTGGGGTGGCGGGCCAGGGTGTACTTGAGGTGATTCAAAATAGAGGTGGCCAGACTCTCGAAATCGCTGTCGATATTGAACTTGAACCCATTGCTGGGCTTTAAGGCCCGCTCGGTCAGATTGGTTTTATCGTTTTTTGCCCTGGAGGGCTTGGTGGGGATTGTTTTCATGAAATTCAAAAGAAAGGTGGGAAAGAATAGTTACCCATGACAAGGAGGAAAGGCCAAAATGTATTGAATTAGACGCCCTCATAGACAACAGCGGATTGGCCAGGTTCATTTCCCGAATTTTTTTTCCAGATCGCCGCGGGAAATTTCAAAAAATGTGGGTCTGCCTTTGGGATCATTCAAAGGATTCTGGCAGGACATGAGCCGCTCCGCCAGGCGGACGACTTCCTCTTTGTCAGGGGGACGATCGGACCCAGCCATACGGCTGGAGGCGAGCCGGGCAATTTCCTCCCGGGCAGGCTGTGGACGGCTGGGGTTCAAACCACGCTCCCGAAGCAAGCCGAGTAAATCCCGGGCAAAGCTTTCTCCCTGTCCCGGATCCAACCATTCGGGTAGAGCTTCAATGCGGTAGTAGTTGCGCCCGAATTGCTCAACGTCGAACCCATTGCTCCGAAAAAATTCAAGATTCTCTTCCAAAGCGGCGGAACCAAGCGCATCGAGTTCCAGCGGGATGGGAAAGAGGAGCTTCTGACGCCTGGGAGTGCTGCCCTCGGAAACGGCCAGAATTTCCTCGTACAGAATCCGGCCCCGGGCTCCGCGCCAATTCAGAAGCACAAGACCGGTGTCCGTTTCGAAAACGACGTAGGAACCGTGGGCGATGCCGAAATACCGCCAGTTCAAACGACTCTCTGGAGCGGGTGAGGGACTTTGTTTATTTTCCGATCCGGTCTCCGCGGATGGAGCCGAGGCAGTCGAGCCGTCTTTTCCCCCGGAGAATGGTCCCGGCCCCTTCCCTGGCATCGACCCCGGAAGGATTCTCGCCTGGGGCGGAATTTCAATCGAGCCCTTGTTTTGCACGGGGACAACCTCCGGCTGGCGTTGGACGGTAGCAGTTTTAGGCGTTACGGAAACCTCCCGCAGTCGGTCGAGGACGGCCCGAATAAAGAAATAGCGCAGCTTTCCCTCCTCCCGGAAACGCACCTCACGCTTGGCCGGGTGCACATTGACATCGACCAGGCTGGGATCCACCTCGAGAAAAACGAAGGCCAGCGGATAACGTCCTTTGGGCATATAGGTATGGTAGGCTTCGATAAGGCTGAAATTAAGTGTGCGGCTGTCCACCGGACGCCGGTTGACATAGGTAACCAGCTCGTGCCGGGTAGCCCGTCCCACCCCCGGTTTCCCGATCAAGCCGGTCAATTTGAAATGTTCATCCTCAGCTTCTATTTCGATAAGCTGGCCGGCAATCTGACGACCGAATATTTCCGCCACCCGCTCGCGCAGGCTTTGGCAGACCGGCGAACGAAACAGAGTGCGGCCATTTTCCAACAGGGAAAAGGATGTGTTCGGGTTGGCCACCGCGAACAGTCTCGACAGATGCACGATGTGTGCCGCTTCCGTATTGTCGGTCTTGAGGAATTTGCGGCGGGCCGGTACGGAGTGGAAAAGATGAGCCACTTCAATCTGGGTGCCCACCGGCATCCCGTATTCCTTGGAGTGGATAAGTTTGCCGCCGTTGACGAATATTTCGGTTCCGTGAGGTTGCCCCTCAGTGCGGGTGCGCAAGGTGAAGCGAGAGACACTGGCGATGGATGGAAGCGCCTCGCCGCGGAACCCGTAGCTGCCGATTTTCAGGAGGTCGTCCGCCTCCCGGATTTTGCTCGTGCCATGCCGCTCGAGCGAGAGCAAAGCATCGTCGGGGCTCATGCCGTGTCCATTATCCTCCACCCGGATAAGGCTTTTCCCTCCCTTGCCGAACTCTATTTCGATCCGCCCGGCACCGGCATCGAGGCTGTTCTCGATCAATTCCTTAACCACCGCAGCGGGCCGTTCAATGACCTCGCCGGCAGCGATTTGATTGGCCACGATATCGGGCAATATGCGAATGGTGGGCATCTTCCTAATAAATGGCTACTTTGGCCCAAAGAATTCATTGTTGAAAGAGAAAAGCCGGGAAAAATTTGCCTTTTTACACTCCTTTGAACAAAGCTGCGGTTTTACCTCTCCGCGTCACCTCCTTCCCAAATCACATGCCCAACCTTCTCGCCCAGGAAAAAAGTCTTTATTTACGCCAGCACGGCGACAATCCCGTGGATTGGCGGCCTTGGGGCCCGGAAGCCCTGGACGCGGCCAAAGAGACCGACAAGCCGCTCCTCCTCTCCATCGGTTACAGTTCTTGCCATTGGTGCCATGTGATGGCCCACGAGTCCTTCGAGGACGAATACATCGCGGACATTATGAACGAGCATTTCGTCTGTGTGAAAATCGATCGCGAAGAACGCCCCGACCTCGACAAAATTTACATGGAGGCGGTGCAGATGCTCAATGGCCAGGGCGGCTGGCCCTTGAACGTGTTCTGCCTCCCGGATGGCCGCCCTTTTGCCGGGGGCACCTATTTTCCCCCCACGGATCGCGGGCAGGGCCTCATTCCCTGGCCCCAACTACTGGTCCGGATTTCGGATTATTATCACCGCGAGAGGGAAAAGCTGGAGGAGAACGCCCACGCCATCCTGGAAAACATGAAAACGGCCGGCCGGGCCACAGCCGCAGGCGAAGCCGAGGGCAGCCTCGGTCAACAGCAGATCCTGGCCGCCAGCCATGCCCTTTGTAGCAACCATGACGACGAGTGGGGCGGGTTCGGCGGCGCCCCCAAGTTTCCGCCCTCGATGACCCTTAATTACCTGCTGGAAATGCGCAACACCGCTTCCGTCGATGAGCGCAACCCCTCTTTTGCCCGGAGAATCGATCAGGTCGCGCAAAAGACCCTTGAGGCCATGGCTCTAGGTGGCATTTACGATCAAATCGGGGGCGGGTTCGCCCGCTACAGCGTGGACCGTTACTGGCGCATTCCTCATTTCGAGAAAATGCTCTACGACAACGCCCTCTTGCTCGACACATTCACCAAAGGCTGGCTGCGCTACCGGAAACCGCTCTATCGGGCCGTGGTGGAGGAGACCATCGGTTGGTTGGAGCGGGAGATGCTTTCTCCGGGCGGCGGCTATTATTCCTCCCTGGATGCCGACAGCGAAGGGGTGGAGGGAAAGTTTCAGGTTTGGAACCCTGACCAGGTAAAGACAATATTGGGCCAGCAGGATGGTGATGAGTTTTGCCAATTTTACGGCATCACCGAAGAGGGGAATTTCGAACACGGGTTGTCCAACCCGGTTCTGGCCACCGATGATTTTGAAAAACGCCAGGCCATGACTGCATCGAGGGAAAAAATGCTCCTCACCCGTGATGAAAGAGTGGGACCGGGGAAAGACCTCAAGCAATTGACAAGCTGGAACAGTCTGCTCATCCGCGGACTGGCCGAAGCCGGTTTTTATATGGGACGAAAGGATTGGCTGGGCGCCGCCCGCAATGCGGCCGACTGGATTTGGGAGCATCTACGCTTCGATGAAAACCGACTACATGCCACCTATTATGAAGGTGAGGCCCATTTGAACGGCTACCTCGACGATTACGCGTTTTATGCGGAGGCACTGCTCTCCCTGGCCGCCAAGATTGATTGGGTGGAAGAAGGAGCCAGCCAGACCTATATAGACAGAGCGCAAGTTCTGGTGGACTCGATTTTAGAAAACTTTGCCGACCCCAGCGGGCAATCCGGTTTCTATTTCACCAGTGATGATCACGAGCAGCTCGTCTATCGCCAGAAAGAATGGTGGGATAACCCGATTCCTTGTGGAAACTCCAGTCTCGTACACTGTTTTTCATGCCTTTATGCATTAACTGGAAAGGCTCGCTATCAGGAAGAAATGGAAAACCTTCGCGCCGCCTACCCGGGTTTTGCCCAAAAATATCCCGGCGGTATCGCCCACGCTTTGACCGGTTTTACTGCGGACGGCATCGGAATCGCGGTCATCAAAAAGAAGGGGGCGGATTCTCTGGATGTTCTTCAGCAATCCCTGGCCGGTAAACCCTGGCGCAGGACGTTTATTATCTCAACACAGAACAAGACGCAGCCGGATGGTTTTCAGTTGTGCGTGGGAACCCGCTGCCTGGCTCCCACCGCGGAACCTGAAACGCTTCTGCAATATATCTGACTTGGCGCTTGAAACCCCTTCACTCATTTCTTTTTATTAAGTTTAGATGGAGCGCCGAATTGAAAACCAATGGGTTCAAGTCCAGCCGCTCCGATTAATCTTCGAATCATCAATAAAACCAGGAGAATCATTATGTCAAAAATCGTACCCCTGATCAGTTCGGGAACCTGCGGGCCTCTCGGTGTCCTTCATCTTCCACGCCTCTGGCTGAAAGCCTCTCTCGGAGCCACCGGGCAGCTTCACGACGACTACCCGGCTTGCGGCGAGGGCTACGATGGCATGGTGCTCAACGGCCTCGGACTGGACCGGGAAGCGTTTTTGAGCTTCATCAAGGAAAAAAGGCCCACCTACTGCGAAACCGAAGCCTGGATACTCGAGCAAAAAGGCGGCGCGCTTGATCAGGCCGCCGTCAAAGAGTTGAATGATGCCATTGCCGGCTACATACACGCGGAGGAAACCCGAACGGAAATACTCGACTCCTGCTGTGTCAGCCACGAAGGCGCCTGCCGGGACGCCGTCAACCTGAACAACCTGGATGACTGGAAAATATTTCACGAAACGACCCTGGCCTGATTGTTCGGTTCCTTTGTTGAAAAGAGTCCCGCTGCCACAGTTTTTCTCGCCGATTCCTCTCCTCAAGCATTAATGGCAGGAGGGGGCTTTTGATTTTCTGGTTTTAATCCGAATTCCAATGGAAACCATCTTAACTCCATCCGAAGCCCGAGTGCTCGGTTGCCTGCTGGAAAAGGAGATGACCACACCGGAATATTATCCGCTCACCCTCAACAGCCTCCTCTCCGCCTGCAACCAGAAATCCAACCGCGACCCGGTGGTCGACTTCAGTGAAACGACTGTGGTGGAGGCGCTTGAAGGGTTGAGGCAGAAACGGCTCGCATTCCGCATCGATATGGCTGGCTCACGGGTTCCCAAATACCGCCACGGGTTGCCCTCAGTTCTTAAATTGCCGGAAAAAGGAGCGGCTCTTCTCTGCCTTTTGTTATTGCGGGGGTTTCAAACGATTGGAGAACTTCGCCAAAGATCCAGCCGCATGGCCGAGTTTGCGGATTTAAAGGAGGTGGAGGCAATCCTTGATGAAATGGAAAATCTTTATCCCGAACCGGTGGTCCAGGCCCTGCCCCTGCAACCGGGCAAAAAAGAGCGCCGTTACACCCAACTCCTCACCGGTGCGCCCGAGATCACCGAAACACTCTTCGAAACCATCGTTCACCCCGCCGCCCCACCGCCACAATTCGATTTCCAGGAAATGGAGGAACTGAAAAAAACGGTGCAAACCCTGCAAAACGAAATCGCCGCCCTGCGCACCGAATTCGAATCCTTTAAGAAGCAATTCGACTGATTGTTTTAGCTCACTCCGTGGCCAGCCGCTGGCGCCAGCGGGCGATTTCCTGGCGGATTTGATCCGGGCCGGGCATACCGGGCTTTTCTCGATTTTTCATGGCCGTTTCGAGATGGAACACCTTGTGCCAGTCGGGACCGATTTGGGGATGCGCTTGACTAGCCTGCGCGTGGGTAAGTTCATTGAGCGGAATGCCTGTTTTTTCCGCCATTGCGACCAGCTTGCCGACCACGTGGTGGGCTTCCCGAAAGGGCACATTGCGTTTGACAAGATAATCGGCGAGGTCCGTGGCCAACATTTGCGGATCCGCGGAAGCTGCTTTACAGGCGGTTGCATTGACCATCAGTCCGGTGACGACCCCGGTCAAAACCTGGAGAGAAATCATGGTTTGGTCGAGGGAATCGAAGACGGGCGGCTTATCCTCCTGCAAGTCGCGGTTGTAGGTCATGGGTAGACCTTTCATGAGCGTGAAGAGGGTTTGCGCATTGCCTTGCAGGCGCGCCGCCTTGCCCCGGATCAGTTCCAGGGAATCAGGGTTTTTTTTCTGCGGCATGAGGCTCGAACCCGTGGTGAAGGCCTCCGGTAATGCGAGAAAGCCGAATTCTTCAGTACTCCAGAGAATGAGGTCTTCGGCCATCCGGGAAAAATGGGTCCCGCAGATGGCGCAGGCGGTCGCAAATTCCAAAAAGAGATCGCGGTCGGCCACGGCATCTAGGCTGTTGCGGGTCAACTGGGGGTGTCCCTCTTTATCGACAAATCCCAGCTCACGAGCCGTAAATTCGCGGTCCAAAGGCAAAGTGCTGCCGGCCAGGGCACCGGAACCCAGAGGACAAAAATTAGCATGTTCGGCAACAGAGCGAAATCGTTCGCCATCGCGACTAAACATTTCCGCATAAGCGAGCCATTGATAGGCCAGGGAAACCGGTTGAGCCCTGCGCAAATGGGTGTAACCGGGGACAGTTACAGCGCCATGCTCGTCCGCTTTTTCGACCAAGGCGGCCAGCAGGTTGTTTATGGCATCATCGAGTTCAGCGCAGGCTGATTTGAAGAAAAGGCGCATATCCGTTGCCACCTGGTCGTTGCGGCTGCGCCCGGTGTGCAATTTGGAAGCTACCGCAACCTTGCCGCTGAGCGCCTGTTCGATATTCATATGCACATCTTCGAGGCTTTCGTCCCACTGGAACGCGCCACTCTCAATTTCCTGTAAAATGGCATCCAGGCCGCTCTCAATGGCATCTCGCTCCTCGGCCGTAAGCAACCCCACATGGCAAAGCATGGCGGTGTGAGCCTTGCTCCCGCGCACATCGAACGGTGCCAGCCTCTGGTCAAAGGAAACCGATTCGCCGAAACGCACCATCAATTCCGATGGGTTCCCGGAAAATCGCCCCCCCCAGGTAACCTGTGGTTTTTTTGCCATGACCCGAAACATCGCAGGAGGCGCCAACCGAGGCAATCCAAAATCCACCGGTTTGGAATGTGAAAATATTAGGGGAAATATTTTCTTATATAAGGAAGCTTTATGCCGACTTAAGCCTATAATCAGAACTATGAAATCATCTCCGAAAATTAACGGTTTCGAGAAATCCGTTTTCCTGAAATTGTGCCTCGAAGAAAAAGAAGAAATCCGGCGCTTTAAAAAGACGGAATCGAAGAAGGCTGGTTACGATATCGGTTATGATAGAGCATTGCTGGATTGGATTCGACACCACCGGGACAATTGGTATCGCGCCAGGGTTCATTTGGCCCAGGGCGCCACAACTTCTCATTTTTTACATAAATTCGCTTAAGTTTTCCCGAGCTTACCGATTTAATTTTAAGCCAAAACTCCTTGCTCCTGTAATAAAAAAATATTTAACATAAAACAGCAATCGAGTTTGGTCGGAAAAGCCGGTGGTAAACCGGCTTTTCTATTTCCATTTCTGGAATCCTCGAAGCTATCGGGAAAACCCGTACCCCAACCAATCTTTAACTTTTCTAAAGGTTGTTTATTGGTAGACAAGGAGCACAGGGACCACTTTACTTATACCGTTTTTATTTGACGTTATTTGACTAGGAAACAACATCGTGCAGCAAAGCCCTGCGGCTTTTAATTTCTCAACAAACACCCCAGAACAAATCGAATTAAAGGAGGCTATGCACCATGGGTAAACTATTCAAAATGAAACCCGGACAGATCAAAAAGATCGTCAAAGAATTGGATGAAGCCACCGGGCTCTCCGAGACGGAGAAAGAGTCCTTGGAATCGACCCCCGGTTTTATTGACCACGAAACCGGGGTATCCTTCAACGGCCGAGGTATCGTCGGCGGAGAGGTTGGCATCAACATTTTTGGGAATGCCGACCTGCACCCGAAAGCCGGAGTAAAAGGGTCCGTTGACATTGGTTCGAGCGTAAGCGGCGACGGTGGTTTCACCATATGGACGGTCAAAAGGGCCCGTTATATTTCACCCCTCGGAATCGGCGCGCAGGTTCATGCACCGGTCCTGGCGGGAGGAGCCCCTCCGACACCGGCCGGCGCCAGCATACCTGCTCCAAGCGGGGGCGATTGATTGAGCAAATCCCGAAAATTGGCCACCGCCATGGATGGCTGTTGACAGGACTGTCACACCTTCTTTTGTTGTGAAAAGCCGGGTTGAAATAAGTCGGCCACATTTTTTTTGGGGAACTCTAATCAACATACTGCACTTAATTTTATTTCAGGGAAAACTATACCTATGCTGAACGATCTCTCGAAAACCTTGCTAACAGAGGACCAAATCAAAGCGAGGGTAAAGGAATTGGCGGCGGAAATCTCCGAACATTACGGAGAGGAAGAAGTAACCGTTATCTCCATCATTAACGGGGCCATATTATTCACCGCGGATTTGGTTCGCAACATGCCGGGACCAGTCAGGATCGACTGCATACGGGTTTCCAGTTACGAGAATGCCTCCACTCCGGTGGGCGCACCTAAGATCACCAGCACACTGTCGCTCGATCTCAGCGGTCGCCATGTTCTTTTGGTGGATGACATTTTCGATACCGGAAAGACCATCACAAAAGTAGTAAATTATGTGGAGGACATGCAGCCAGCCTCACTACAAACCTGTGTCTTACTGGAGAAGAAAGCCCGCCGCATAGTTGAGTTTTCGGTTGACTGGGTGGGTTTTCAGATTCCGGACGAGTTTGTCATCGGCTACGGCCTCGATTACGCCCAACGCTACCGGAATTTACGGTGCATCGGTGTGTTGAAACCTGAATTGCAGCCAACGTAATAAACAGCGCTATGACCGATCCCGAAACTCAGTCTTCTGAGAACCTACCGAAGTTCCCTTACGACCGATGGATGGTGCGGATGGATGAGTTGGCTGCCGCTTACCAAAAGGGCGATCCTTTTCCCCATATTTTTCTGGACAATTTTCACGAGGAAGAAGTTTTACAGGAAATATTGAAAGAATTTCCCTCCCCGCAGGATAAAGCCTGGATAAAATACCGGCATTTCAATGAAAACAAAACCGGACTGAGCAAACGGAGCCGGTTTCCGGAAGCAATCGGAAAAGCCATTGACGACTTCAATTCGCCCAGGTTCGTCGAATTTTTGTCCCGACTGACAGGTATTGAGGGATTGATGCCCGATCCCAGCCTGGAAGGCGGCGGCATGCACCAGAGCGGCCGCGGGGGGTTTTTAAACATGCACGCGGACTTCACTATGCACCACAAAAGGCCGAATTGGCAAAGGCGCTGCAACCTCATCCTTTACCTCAATGAAGGGTGGGAAGACGCATGGGGCGGCAGCCTTGAACTGTGGGACCGGCAGATGAAAGAGATGAAGGCTAAAATCGCGCCTATTTTCAATCGAGCGGTGGTGTTTTCAACTTCCGATTACTCCTACCACGGACATCCCGATCCCATGACCTGCCCTGCCGATCGCTACCGGCGCAGC
>JAJFLT010000210.1 GCA_021772555.1 Opitutales bacterium
GTGCGAAAGGCCAGAGAGGATGTTGAAAAAGACATGCCAAAAAAGGCCTATTCCTTGGGCCGAACCATTTCCAGGGGCTGCAACGCCTGGTCAAGGGCTGCCTCATCCATAAGCCCCTTTTCGAGGACGACCTGGCGGAGGGTTTTATTTTCCGCAAATGCCGTTTTGGCGACTTCCGCCGCCTTGTCATAGCCGATGTAGGGATTGAGCGCGGTAACTAGCATGAGGGAACTGTCTACCAGTTCCTGGCAACGTTCCCGGTTGACTTCAAGGCCCTCGACACAGCGTTCTGCAAATACGGTTGCGCCATTGCTCAGGCAGATTATCGATTCGTGCAGGGAATGCGCCATCAACGGAATGGTGACGTTCAGCTCGAAGTGTCCGTCGCGACCGCACAGGGTGACGCAGTGGCATAGACCCATCGCATAAATGGAGGCCTGCACCAGCATTTCACTCATGACCGGGTTGACCTTGCCCGGCATAATGGAGGAGCCGGGTTGCGTCGCCGGCAGGGTTAACTCCCCCAACCCGGAACGCGGCCCCGAACCGAGCAGCCGGATGTCATTGGCCACTTTGGTCAGACTTGCCGCGATGGTATTGATGTAACCGGCGGCTTCCACGCAATCGTCCCGCGCCCCTTGTGCTTCAAAATGATCGTCAGCCTCCCGGAACGGAATACCCGTGGTTTTGGACAAAATCCGGCACACCTTACCGGCGAATTGCGGGTGGGCGTTAATACCGGTCCCCACGGCGGTGCCACCGATGGCTAGTTCGGTCAAAACCTCCAACGCCTTGCGGGCGCGTTCGCGGCCCTTGCGGACCTGGGCGGCATAACCGGAAAACTCCTGACCGAGAGTAAGCGGGGTGGCATCCATGAGGTGGGTACGGCCGATTTTAACGATATCCGACCAGACCTCGGATTTTTCGGAAAGGCTTTGAGCCAGTTTGTCCAGAGCCGGGATGAGCTTTTCTTTGAGGGCTAGGGCCAGGCTGACATGCAATACGGTGGGAATGATGTCGTTGGAAGATTGCCCCAAATTGACATCGTCATTGGGATGGATAGGATCTTTCGACCCGATGGGTTTTCCCGCCAATTGGCTGCAACGGTTGGCAATCACCTCATTGGCATTCATGTTGGAGGAGGTGCCGGAGCCCGTCTGAAAAACATCGACGGGGAAATGTTCGTTGAGCAGGCCCTCGGAAATCTCTTTGGCCGCCGCCATGATGAGGCCTTCTTTTTCTTTGCTCAGCCTCCCAAGTTCGCCATTGGCAACGGCGCAGGCTGATTTTATGATGCCCAGACTGCGTATAAAATCGTCCGGCATGCGGTGTCCGCTAATGGGAAAGTTAAGCACAGCGCGCTGGGTTGAGGCCCCATAAAGCGCCCACTCGGGAACTTCCAATGGACCCATGGAATCCCTTTCCATTCTCATCTTTGGCTCCGATTGATTCTCTTGTTTACTGGAACTCATCATACAGCAATATACCTTATTGTAATCGAAAGACGAAAAAAAGTTTTCCCGTCAATAAATATCGAATCATTGATCGTCGTTGCCGGAGTTCTCCGATTCTCTGCCTACCACTTCGGTTGAATCCGCCGTAGCGCCCACTGTAGAGGTGTTTTCATCTTCGATTTTGGAAACTTCCGCGGATACCGGCTGTTGAACGCCTTCTTTAAACGGGGTCTCATTTTCCCCATCTCCGGTAGGAATTCGTGTTTTGGCCAGAAAGGGTTGATCTTCCGACCATGGTTCCACTTTCACCGTAAAATCGATCTCTTGATCACCCCGGAACACTTTTACGGTCACGAATTGTCCCTCCCTCAAGTAAAAAAACGCTTCGCCCACATCACCGGTAACGCGAATGTCCTGATCGGCGATTTTCGAAAGGACGTCGCCGCTCAGAAGGCCGGATTTTTCGGCTGGTCCATCGGGTATTATTTCCTGCAAAACTACCTGGGTGCCATGCTGCGTGGTGGTTCGTGTTTGCACCTGGAATCCGAGCCAGCCATAGGTGACATTTTCAGAATAGAGTAATTCATCGCGAATTCTCAAAGCTGCCCTGGCCGGGATGGAATATGAGCTTTGCAGTTCGGGGGGAAGGTTGACCACCGATACCGCCACCAGCTTGCCACTCAGGTCGAGCAGCGGGGAACCGGGTTCACCGGGACCCAAGGTCATATTGGTGCGGATGTAGGGTACGCGAAAAATTTCCGTGCCAAAGCTACTTTCCAGACCCGTTATCAATCCCATCTGCGGGCTCGGGCCAAATTCATAGAGCGCGCTCAGTCGCACCACCATACTGCCGATGGCCGGCGTGATTGGTGAATCGCTCAGGTGCAGAAAATTGAAATTTTCCGGCAGAGTATTGACCTTGATGAGTGTCAGGTTGGTGGACAAATCACTGCCGAGGATTTCCGCCGCATAATCGATGCCGTTGTGGTCGACGGATATGCGATCCGCCTTTTGCCCGCTATCGAGCTGGGTGGCCTTGGTGTTGGTGAGAACATGGCCCTCCCGACTGATAAAAAAACCGGTCCCCAAATTAAGTTGGGCTCTTGCTTCACCATCTCCTTTTTGAAACCGGGCCCGCACCCTGACGATGGCTCCTTTGTTTTCCTCGAATATCTCGATCAGTCGGCGCTGGAGACTGAAAAAATCGCCGTCAACCTGGCTGGACACACCGTTGGGTCCGCCTAAAAAAAAAGAACCGCCAGGGAGACTAAACTGAAGTTCCTCCTCATAAAAACCCAATCTAGAAATAATCCAGGGTCGGCGCGGAAACAAATTTGACCAATGGAGTATCCGCCGTCATAGCCCCTTTTTGAAGTAGATTCCGATTCCCGATTCCGTTGGAGGCAGTCAAAGTATGGGGTGTCATAACCGTGTCAAAGGCCCGCTGGCTATCCAAAGGCAAGGAAATGACATTAACTACAAAATTTACCCTAGTATGCACAGTCAGGGATGATCTGGAATAAGACCTTGCCACCGGACCGGCATTATTGGCCACGGTATGGGCATAGGCATTCTGGCCATAAGTCTGGCCATAAGTCTGGCGTTCTTTTGAAGCCATTGTGGATTTTCCAGAGGTCGATTCGCCAACCGAAATCCCATCCTGAAAAACGGTGAATACCAAGGCCAGCGCAGTGGCGGCGGCAAGGGGCACGGCAATGGCCATCCGGCCGAAAAACGGTGTCAGGTATTTTTGATGCCAGGGCTTTTCATCAACCAGCGCCTGCAAGGTCTTTTGGCGCAGTTCGCGATCGAACTGCTCCCAGAATTCCGCCGACGGCTTTTCCCGCCGTTTGAGGCGGAGCACTTCCTCAAGAGTGATTTTGCTCTTGGTGGACTGGATTGTTTGCGAAGCCATGAATTCTGCTAACTTAAATAATTCTGCAAATAAGCCTGTAATTGCTGTTTGGCGTAATGCAGGCGTGAGCGCACGGTCCCGACCGAGCACTGCATAACCTCAGATATTTCCTGATGGCTGAGTTCCTCTATTTCGAACAAAACCACAACAGTCCTATGTTTAGGAGACAATTTGTGCAAAGCTTCGTTCAATTTTTCCTGAAGTTCACTGAGCAATGCGGACTTGTCGGAGTTGGTGCGCACGGCGAGAGCCTCCACGATATCGGTCGCGGCCATCTCCTCGTTAATGCTCTCGAAGCTGAAGAACCGCCGCAGACGATTACGCTTAAGGTGAGTCAGCGCGCCGTTGATGGCGATTCGATACAACCAGGTGTAAAAGCTGGATTTGCCTTTGAATCGGTTGATGGACCGAAAAGCCTTGATAAAGGCATCCTGGGTCAGGTCGGCGGCATCCTCCCGGTTCGAGGTGAGGTTGTAGATGATGGAGAACAGCCGTTCGCGGTACTTTAAAATGAGCTGATCAAAAGCGCCCACATCTCCCTGCTGGACACGGCGGACAAAGGCCATATCGCTATCAACAGTTTTCTCCTGTATAGTGGAGGAGGAGGCGAGAGCTTCGCCGGTTGCTTTGGTCAAGCTCATTTAAACGGAAATAATAGGAAGAATACGGGTAAAATCAATATTAATAAAAAATACACCGGTTCCGATCTAAGACATGAGGATTGGGCAATTGTTTCGATTTTGAAAACCGGTGTGCGGGTTTAAGGCCAGGTAAATTTTTCCACCTGCCTTTTGACATAGGCACTGATTCCTTTGAGGTGGTCGTAGGGAGCGTAATCAGAAAAGGGAGCAATGGCTTTTTCGGCGGTTTCAATCTCACGCCGGAAGCACTGGCTTACTTCATCAAAAATCCCTTTCTCAGCCATCAGTCGATTCAGGCCCTTGATATCCGCCGGTTTGCCATTATGAAAAGATCGCACCAGTTCCTTGCCCTCCTGACGGCTTAATTTGCGCAATAGCAAAATCAGCGGAAGGGTGAATTTTCCGCTCGCGACATCGGTTCCCAGGGTCTTCCCGATGCGAGCCTCTTGCCCGATAAAGTCGGCGATATCGTCAAAGATTTGGTAGGCGATGCCGAGGCTGCGCCCGAACCGGCCTGCCGCCGAGATAAAACCATCGTCATAACCGGCCAGCTTTGCCCCCAGATGGCAGGAAACATAAAAGAGTTCGGCCGTTTTATAGTTGATGATGTGGTAATAATCATCAACCGCCAGCGCGGTGTTACCCCGCTCGAACGATTGCCCGATCTCCCCCGCGCAGACCCGGCGGGTGGATTGGGAGACGGCCCGGCAGACTTCTACGGTGGGAAATTCGGAGGCCAATTTGAGGGCTTGGGAGAAGAGTGCGTCCCCCAGCAAAACGGCGATGCCCGGCCCGAATTTTTCACTGACAGTGGATTCGTTGTGGCGCAAGGAAGCCTCATCGAGAATATCGTCGTGCACCAAGGTCGCCAAATGCACCAATTCAATGACGGCGGCGGCTTTCACGAGGTCGTGTAATCCAGTTTGGGAGGCAGTCCAACCGCTATAAAAAAGGAGGATCGGCCGGATGCGTTTCCCACTGTGTTTGAGGCAGTAGGTGACCAGTTCACGAGTTTCCTCCTCAAAATCATCCACTTGTCCGCGCATGAACTGCCCAAGGAGATCGAGATGCGGTTTGACAGGCTCCGAAATGGTCTCCAGGCCTACATAGCGAATCGTTCGCTTGGACTCGGGAAAGTTGGCCGCAGTTAATGGCATTTCTAAAAAGTAACTTTTTGACTCTTAAAATCAAGTTTTCTGCAACCATCCACTAAATTTACTGTGAAAGCTGATTTTTTCACCTCTTTGTTAATTTTCGCGGTTGCCCTCTATCTAGGCATACAATGGCTGGGCCAATCAAGGGGCAAAAAATCTCGTTTTCAAAACTTTCCGGGAGCTGCGCCAGCCTCCGGTTTTCTAATACTTGCGGCCGTAGTGGGAGGCCTCGTCATCCTGGCTATTGAAACCGCGGGGGAATATTACCTGGGAACTTCCGCCACCCAGTCCGACATCACCTGGTCTTTTCTTCTCGTCATGATCGCGGCGGGGTTTCTGGAGGAGCTCATCTTCCGGGGCTACCTGGTAATCGAAAATCGGGGTAAAGCCATTTTATGGTCGGGAATTTTTGTAGTCTCCGCCCTTTTTGCCCTCGGCCACGTGCAATATTGGCTGGTCTGGGGAACCTCCTCTCCCACAAATAACCTGGCCCTCAATTTATCCTCCGGGAGCCTCTGGACTCTCCTTATATTATTTCTCAACTCACTATGGTTTTACGCTGTCCGTTTCAACTGCTACAATCCATCGCGCTCCCTCCTCCCATGCATCGCTGCTCATATTTCTAGTAATATCGGGGTATTCGTGATTAAACTTTTACAAGGCCACGTGGTCGGTTTTTTATGAATAATGGCAGAATATTCCCGAGACTTGCCCCGTCCAAATAAAATGATAGATTGGCTCACATGAATACTGGATATACCGCGATTATTAAACAAGACGGGGGTTGGTGGATCGGCTGGGTGGAGGAAATTCCTGGCGTTAATGCCCAAGAGAAAACCAAAAATGAATTACTGGAAAGCCTCCGGGAAGCGTTAAGAGATATATTAGAACTCAACAGAGAAGATGCGCGGAAAACCGCGATCGATGGTTTCATTGAGGTTCCTCTGGAGGCATGAAACGCGGAAAACTGGTCCGCCATCTTCGCAATCACGGCTGTGTGCTGATTCGTGAAGGCGGAAGACATGCGATATGGGCAAATCCGGGCAAAAACAAAAAATCGGCCGTTCCACGGCATCTTGAAATTCATAATGTCATGGCTTCAAAAATTTGCAAAGATCTGCAAATTCCGAAACCTTGATCTGAAGATCTCGGGATATAGGTAACCAATGATTTTTCAAGATATAGAATTCCACAATGTAGCTGAATTAACAACCACGCCGGAAAACCATGGCTGGCGGCTGCAACGCGTGCCGGAGAGCCTCCGCCCGGCCTTGAACGAGGGCGCCCAAATGAGGGTATTGCAACCGGATAACTGTGAAATTCGCTATACGGCGGATGGCCCCAGCCGCATCACCCTCTCGTCCGAGGGGCAGACCAGAGTCACTGTTTTTTGCGGTCTGTTCGACAACCGCCAACGCTTTCTCATCGGCCCGCAACCTCAAACCATCGAAATCATTCCTACGGAAACGCTGGCCCAACTGGATTCCACCTATTGTAACAACATGGCATTTTCACCGCAGGTAGTCCGGTTGATTTTCGGTGGGCCCCAACGCGATCCCATCATATTTCACGGCATTGACGGCGAAAACGTGCGCCCGCCCCTTGCGGAAGACCTGCCCGAACTGCGCTACCTCGCCTATGGTACATCGATCACCCACGGCTTCGACGCTGAGGGGCCGCACCTGAGCTATGTGAGCCAGGCAGCCAGGCACCTGGGGGCGGATTTGATCAATCTCGGGGTGGGCGGTTCGGCCCATTGCGAACCCGAGTTCGCCGACTACATGGCTGGTCGGGATGACTGGCAAATCGCCACCCTCGCCCTTTCCGTCAACATGAGGGATTTTCCCATCGATGAGTTTTACAGCCGGGTCAGCTACATGGTAAACAAGGTGGCCGGAAGCGATCCCAACCGGGTGGTTGCCTGTATCACCCTCTATCCTTTTTTCCTCGATTTTGGCATCGTTCAAAAAGACAAACCTTTCAAAGCTCCCCCCGAAGAATACCGCCAGGCCTTGCGGGACGCCGTCGCCGCCTGCCCCCACCACAATGTGCACCTCATAGAAGGCCCCAATCTGTTGACCGACATCGGCGGATTGACTACCGACCTTCTGCACCCCGGCGACAACGGAATGATCGAAATGGGGCGCAATCTGGCGGAAAGACTGAAGCCTTTGGTCCGGCAATCGACCTGAGGAAAACTACCCTACCTTTTTCGCAAATTCCGCTCCAGGCAACTGAAGAGATCAGTTGTCGATGACGACTACGCGAATGAAGCGGGTTGCGGTCGCGTTGATGGGGATGGTGTCCTTGACCGTTATGCGGTGCAGGTAATCGTTGTCGATCACGCTGACGGTTTCCGAATCGCTCTCGATTATGTCGATTGTGTCATTCGAATCGACCCGTAACAGCTCAACGGCATCGGCGAAAGTTCCATTTTCGGAAACTTCAACCACATAATCCAAATCTTCACCATCGGCTAAATTATCCAGTCTATTGAAGGTTACACTGAGGTATTCCTCTCCACTAATCTGGATCGTTCCAAAAGCGGGTCCCGGATTAAGCCCGGCATCGCCATTATCAAATGCCGGAGAGGCGTTGGATATTCTCGGATCCATACCGAAAGCAAATTCCTGTAGGTTGTTAAAGCCGTCCCCATCCTCATCTGTTCCCTTGTTCGCGGCGATGATGGCACTGCCCGCCTGCACCGGCTCATTAGTCCAGAAGTTGAAGAAGGCGGTGAAGTCCTGGTTGAAGGGACGGGCCAAAATGTTGATATTGTGCGTCCCGAGGAAGACGATGGATGAGCCGGAAACCATGGCCACATTGTCGGACGTAATCGTCGTATCGAGCGCAAAATCGATGAATATCGGCGTCTCGTCATTAGGTGTTCCGGTTGGGTTCGGATCGACCACGGACAGATCACTGAAAACCGGGAAATCATCCGTAATAGTGCTTTCATTGTAAGCGGGTAGTTTCAGGCTCGCGCTGAACCTCACGCTGGGTGGATTAAGGCCGGTAAGATCGGAACGTATGCCGCGATCATCGCTGAATGTGACCAAGGTGCGATCGAGGGTGGGCTGCTCCGTAATTTCGGTACGATCAACCGCCGGGTTTGTATCATCAGCGAGAATGTCCGTGAATTGGCCTTTGAAATCAATTTGCACCTGGAAGGATTCACCGATTGGGAAATCCTCGAATCCGGTGTTGACGATATCGAATTCGATCTGAATTTCACCGTTCTTGTAATAACTGCCTGTGCGGTAGGTCAGGTTTTGCAGTCTCAGGTTGGGCCTGAGGTCCAATGTAACATCGGCATTTTCGGAGAAGGCAAAATTGTTCACCTCGTCGAATTCATCGAATATCTCCGTGCTATCAACGAATGCGCCGACAAAATAATCACCCTCCGCATAGGGATTCGATAATATCCAGGATTGAGTAAAGACAAACCGCCCATTGTCGTCGATTTGTTCGATTTCATTCAATTTACCCAAGATGATATCGTCAGAGTTGCCCCAGATCTTATCAAGGGAGAGTCGTATTTCCACATCGAAAAGCTGGCTGCCTGTGGTGGAGCCGGAATCGCTCATGGGCACGCCCGCATTGACGCCGACAACCGTCACGTCAAAAGCGGTATTGGCCTGTATGACAAAGGTGCCTTCTGAAAAATCGAGACTGGTGATAATCAAATCGGGCAAGGTGAGCGCCTCGACTCGGAGATTGTCGACAAAGGCCTTTTCGGCCGGAGCATCGTCACCTGAGTTATTGCGGGTATAGGTCCAGCGTACCTGCCGGTCGGCGGAGCCCGCCTGTATATTCATATCGACTGTGGCAAAACCATCGGTTCCAATGATGGAGGCCACCTCTTCGCTATCGACGGTGAGGGAAAGCGTATCGCCGGCGGAAACAGTCTTCCAGTCGAAGGCCAACCGGAAGGGACCCGGTATGTTGGTCTCGAAAAACGCGGTCTGACCGGCGGTATCGAGATTGGGTGCCTGGCCGGCATCGTCGTCATTGGTGGTATCCGCTGCATCAAGACCTTCCGCGGTGCCCAGGCCATACCAGGAGGCGTCTCCCCCGATAATAAAAGCCGTGGCGCCCAAGCCGGTAAAGGTGACATCCATGGCATCGGTCAACGACAATGTAGTGGCCGGATTGACTGTGACAGTGTTGGGCACATCAATATCAAATTCAATGTTGTTGCCCTCGTTGATTTCATTAACCGCATCCGTCGTGTCTACAGTTACGACAACCGTATAGACGCCCGGATTAGCGGTTGCCGGCACGACAAGATCGAACCCGACGTCGGTGCCTGAGATCAGGGTGGCGTTGCCCGCCGCTCCGATTGCGCCGGTTAAATCAAAAGTTCCCAGAATGACATCGTCAGCATCGCCGAAAACAGTGTTCAAGGTCAAGCGCACTTCGCCTTCGATAGTATGCACGGGCGGACCTACAGGCGCATTGCCGTTATTGGTTACGGTGACGTTGATGCCGTCAACGGAATCGCCTCTGCTCACCAGCAGATCGCTTCCAACGGTGATGTCCGTAACTTCAAGGTCGAAAATATTGACCACGATATTGTCGATATAACCAACATCGGCCCCTTCATGGTTTTTGCCCTTTTGGTAGGCCCAGCGCAATGTGTGGTCGCCCAACCCGAGAACAACGCTCTCCTGCTGCCAGTCCACATTTCCGGAGATGCGCTTTTCAATAACCCCATCCACCAGTAAGGCTATGCTGTTGAGGTTTTCCAGGGTATCGGATTTCCAGAAGAAGGTGACTTCCGCAGGCCCGGGAATGGGGACGGAAAAACCGGTTTCCGTGCCCTCATCGAGGAATGGGCTCTGCCCTGCGTCGCCATCGCCATTGTGGACCGCCGTTTGGCCAAACCAAGGTACTTCCAGGTCACGGGCCGAGGCC
>JAJFLT010000022.1 GCA_021772555.1 Opitutales bacterium
TTCCAGAGGGCGAAATCGGGTGCAGAGTCCCGGTCGTAATTATCGGCCAGGTTTTGAGCGCCGCCGCTGGTCGAGGCCTGGGTGCGTAATTCTCTTTGCTCGATCCGGGAAAGTCTGCCGTAAGCGGGAAAAGATTCGACCTTGAAATATACGGATCCGTCCGGCGCCTGGTAGGCATGGCCTTTGTCCAGGAGTTTCTCCACCAACTTTATTTGCTCATCGATATGCTGGGTCGCTTTGGGTTCCTCATCGGGAGAGACCATATTGAGCGTTTGGCAATCATCGTGAAAAAAATCCGTCCATTTTCCCGTAAATACCTCCAGGGAGAGTCCTTTTTCCCGGCTCTGGGCAATGGTCTTGTCATCCACATCGGTAATGTTGCGGACATAGAGTGGATTCAGGCCGGACAGATCGAGAACCCGGTGCAATATGTCGTTGACCAAAAAGGTGCGAAAATTTCCGATATGGGCCATTCCGTAAACGGTTGGCCCGCAGCAATACATGCGGAATCGCTGCCCGTCCTCCGCCCGGAGGGGCTTGATCTCGCGGGTCATCGTATCGTAAAGGCGCATTTATCGGAAAAATTGTAGGGAACTGTGTTTAGCGACGCATAGAGGGCAACATAAAATACTAGCTTGATTCAATCAATATTCGTGCAATCTTGTTAAGATGCGAAATTCATCTCGAATGAATCTAACACGGCGGCCCCGCAGATTGCGCCGAACCGCCTCAATCCGGGCCTTGGTGGAGGAGACGAGGGTGACGGTAAATGATTTGATCATGCCTTTGTTTGTCATAGATGGGCAGGGGCCTCGGCAGGAGATTGCCTCCATGCCTGGGCAGCAGCGGTTGAACCTCGACGATCTAGTGACCGAATGCGCATCACTGGCCGCCATCGGTATACCGGCGGTGGCTCTTTTTCCGGCCCTGGATCCCACCCTCAAGGACGAAGAGGGTAGCGGGGCGCTCGATGAAAACACACTGGTGCTGCGAGCAGTGAAAGCGATCAAGAAAAACATTCCAGAGCTGACGATTATTACAGACATCGCGCTGGACCCCTATACCTCCCACGGGCATGACGGTGTACTCAATGCGGACAAAACCGATGTCGAAAACGACCGCACGGTAGCCATCCTCACGCACATGGCCGTTCTCAACGCCAAAGCGGGAGTGGATTTCGTGGCTCCCTCCGATATGATGGACGGCCGCATCGGCGCGATTCGCGAAAGTCTGGACGAAGCGGGATTTGAGAATACGGGCATCATCGCCTATTCGGCCAAATACGCCTCCGCCTATTATGGACCCTTCCGTGATGCGGTCGGCAGCGCCTCGGCGGCGGGGACAAATCTTTTAGGTAAACATACCTATCAGCTAAACCCCGCCAACCGCCGTGAGGCACAGATGGAAACGCTTCTCGATGAACAAGAGGGCGCTGATATTCTCATGGTCAAACCGGCGGGACCTTATCTCGATATCATCCGCGAACTGAGAGACTCAACTGATTTGCCGGTGTCCGCCTATCAGGTTTCCGGCGAGTATGCCCAAATCCACGCCGCCGCCCGATTGGGATGGCTCGATCTTCCCAAAACCCGTGATGAGTCTTTGTTATCAATCAAACGAGCCGGGGCGGATATGATCCTGACTTACTTTGCCCGCGAAGTTGCTCAAAATCTAGCTAAATAAGCAGCTTTGCATTGTCGGCGCCGATGGCAAATAACAATAGACGTCAGGCCAAGAACGAAAAGCGCGTAAGTCGAAGGTTCCGGAACAACTTCAGCGGTAAGAGTCATTCGTTGAGGTGTTGTCAGGGTGCTTGACCACAAGGGGACTGTACTGGTTGCAGGAAAAAAGTTTCGCTGCAATTGAAAGCCATCGCCACTTCCTGAAAGATCCGCAGTTATCCCCCATGTGTAGGAATCCGTATTTCCTTGTAAAACGACCCAATAGAGCTTTTCGGCATCGAGGGTAACGGAAAGGCTGCCAAAGGAAATATTCGACAAACTGGTTGTTAAGCCCGCTGAGCTGCCTGATCCAGAAAATATCGTGGCAATGGATGAACCGGGTGCACCGATCGTCTGGCCAACCTGATTGAGCGCCGTCGGATCGTGATCATAAATATCGATGGAGAAGCTTCCCGCAGCATTGGGTTCGCTGAGGGGTAGGGTTAAAGATGTTAACGTAACCGCGTCTACCGTGGAAAACTGCTGCGCCAGAAAAGTATTTGAACTATTAACGAGAGTGGCGCGGGGATCTTCATTGACTATATTGTCGAATAAAATGAATCCGTGCAGGGTAACGCTGGAAATGCATAAACAAGCCGATGCCACAGCAATCACCTTGGATCTCTTTAAAATCCTGGTCACGATGATTCTAAAAATGCCTACCTCGTTAGTAATTGCAACCAAAACCTGGTCGGTATTTTATGGTATTTGCTTCAATAGGGCGACCGGGGGACGTTCAGGCTGTCTCCTGGATAAACCTTGAAATCCTTGTCCGGATTTCGCAGGGCTGATTTGAGATCAACGACGTAGGTTTTTGAGTCCCTGGTCAGCAGGACACCCGATTTTTTCCCATAAATATTAAACCCACCGGCTTCCTGAATGGCTTTGTTGAGGGTCAGGTTGGGACTCCACAAAACTCTGCCGGGACGAATCACCTCGCCGCCGACATGGATGAATCGCTGAGTCACCGAGACCGATACATCGATCGAGGGGTAAATATTTTGTTCGATGTATGCGGCACGAACTTTTTCTGCAATTTTGGACTCCGTCATGCCAGCCACTTCGATTTGCCCGATGTAAGGCAGGGAAATAATGCCGCGATCGTCTATTTGCACGGGCACGCTGCTGGCATCCGGAATGCTTTGCAAGCTGACGACAATACCGTCACCGGAGCGTAGTCCTACCGATACCGGAGGGGGGATGAAGGAGACAACGTCGGATGATGTGCTCTCGCAACCCCCGAATAAGATGGTTACCAGGCACAAAGCCAGAAACCTTGTTCTAAACTGGTTTATGAATAACACAAATGGTGTAAGTTTGCTCTACCAGATTATGACGGCGAGTCCAGATTATTCGAGCTTCTCAAGCAGGATCGAATATCGACTGTTCTATTTATCCTCAGCGGCGGTTTCTATCGATTCCTCATCAGTACGATCCGTTTTTTCGTCATCTTCGGATTCAAATTCATCCGATTCCTCGTCCTCATCGACCCATTTCATGGTCTCATCTTCCTCGATTTTTTCCTCTATCAAGTCGGGGATATCAGCGAGGTCCTCTTCCTTTTCCTGAGATGAATCGGGATCTTCATCAAAGTCCAGTTCATATCCTTTGGGAACATATTCGAGGATGGAGGTAATTTGGCCGAAAAAATGCACATAATGATCCTCGTAGTCGCCTAACTTTTGCTGTTCGCGTATCTCTTCTTCGAGGTCTTCGATGGTCAGGGTTTGCTCGAAATCAATCAAATCGTTGAGCAATTTAACCCGCGATTTGGTAATATGTTCGAGAAAATCCGCATAGGGACCTTTTTCTTCATCGAGAATATCAGGTAGCGCAAAGAGTGGATCCTCACTGGCAAAAAGGGATTCCTTAATCCGCGCCAGCTTGATGCAGCCTTCTTCAATCTCCCCTTCAATTCCAAACTTGAAAAAAGCACCGTCCAGAATATCAGGATCAAAATCGTAATCGCGCAAGGGTTCGCACAAGTCGACAAGGTGGACAATTTGACTGGGGTCGATGATACCAAGCCCGTCCACGTCCCAGCGTTTTTCATCGCTGATGCTCTCAACCCACCAATAGTTGTCCTCTTTGAGCCGAATAACCGACCATTCCAGTTTAGGAGTGGTATTCATACACGAGTTAGTATTGGTAGATAAGTAGGGTTAGAAGTTAGAGCTGCAATAGCCCGAATTCGATTCATAGAATACCGGGTAATATCTTTGATTAACGCTTAGCAACACTTAAAGTTCTTTTTTTGAAAAAAAACACATTATCTAAGGAAAAATGTTCCATTTGGGCCCGTACTGGGTTCTTGCTCTTTAGGCAAAGTTGTAGCAAATTAGAAATATGGGCCAATTTTATGAAAGGGTGGCCAGGCCGGTTCTATTCATGCAGGATCCGGAAAGAGCGCATGAGACTACTGTCCTGGCTTTGAAATTATTGCATAAAAGCTCCCTTCTTTGCGCTTTGCTCCACCGATTGAATCGGAACTCTCCTCCTCGGCCCATTAAAATATTCGGCCTGGATTTCCCTAATGCCATCGGTTTGGCGGCAGGAATGGATAAAAATGCCCAGTTCTGGCGCGCTTCTGCGGCAATGGGCTTTGGGCATGTGGAGGTCGGTACCGTGACATTGAAACCTCAGCCGGGCAATCCCCGCCCACGCCTCTTTCGTTTTGCCGATAATGAAGCCCTCATCAATCGCATGGGATTCAATAACGAGGGGGCCGAGGCCGTCGCCGCCCGGCTGAAATCCGCTGGGGCCCATCGCTTCAGGCCCATCCCATTAGGCATCAACATCGGCAAGTCGAAAAGCGCGGATCTTTCCCTGGCAGCCGAGGATTACCTCGGCTCCTTTCATCATCTGGCTGATTATGCAGATTATTTCGCCATCAATGTGAGCAGCCCGAACACGCCCGCCTTGCGCCAGCTTCAGGGTCACCAATACCTGCCCGGACTGTTGAAAACACTGCGTGAGGCCAACCTCAATCGTGCCCGTAAACTTGGTTTGAAGCCG
This sequence comes from Opitutales bacterium, assembly GCA_021772555.1. GTDB lineage: Bacteria > Verrucomicrobiota > Verrucomicrobiia > Opitutales > UBA2987 > JAJFLU01. The sequence goes on from JAJFLT010000022.1 coordinate 4,737, forward strand.
ATACCGCTACTTGTGAAGATTGCCCCCGACCTCAATTTTAAGGAAATTGACAGCGTCCTGGCCGATGTTCTGGACCTTGGCTACGACGGCATCATCGCCACCAATACGACCGTCGAAAGGCCCGGCGCTTTATCCAGAGCCAACGAGCCCGGCGGGTTAAGCGGAAAACCGCTGCACCATAGAGCGATTCAGATAATAAGCTACATTCAGAAGGCCACTGCCGGACGTTTGCCCATAATCGGTACAGGCGGGATTTCCGACCCTGAATCAGCCGGGCGGATGGTCGATGCGGGAGCTTCCCTGGTGCAAATTTACACGGGGCTCGTTTACAAAGGTCCATTTTTACCCGCGCAATTGGCGCGAGCCCTTGCCCCACAGCACGAGCGGTGGGTCTAGTGTCGTTGACTGAGCCGCAATATGCTATGCCACTGAATTTGATTAATAAACATGCCGATGTCTATGTGCCTGACGGCACAGCAATGGAAGAAGCGTTGGGACGGACAACCCATCTTTGCATCGGCGCCCACCCAGATGATATTGAGATCAATTGCTATCCCGCGGTTTCCGAGTGTTTTGGTAAACCCGACCGATGGTTTACCGGAATTACCGTAACGAATGGTTCCGGATGTGCGCGTGAGGGTGTCTATGCCGACTACTCGGATAAACAAATGGCGGTTGTCAGGCGGCGAGAGCAGCGCAAAGCTGCGGTATTGGGAGAATACAGTGTTCAATTTCAACTAGATTATGCCAGTTCCGAACTGAAAAACTCCGCCAGCGCCATTGAGGATCTCAGCCAAATCTTGAAAAGCAGCCAGCCGGAAAAGGTTTACCTTCACAATCCGGCCGACAAACACGACACCCACGTAGTTGTATTTATGATCGGCCTGGCCGCCATACGTTCATTGCCCGTTGAGATGCGGCCTCGACATACCTATGCCTTCGAAGGTTGGCGAAATCTCGATTGGCTTTGCGATGCCGATAAAGTGGGTCTGGATGCCAGCCTATACCCGAACCTGGCGGCGGCTCTGACCGGACTCTATGATTCCCAGATCTCAGGCGGCAAACGATACGACCTGGCGATCGCTGGAAGGCGTCAAGCAAACGCCACATTTTACGATGCACACAAAGCCGATAAATCCGAAGCCCTCACGTGGGCCATCGACCTGAACCCATTGGTTGAAGAAGAACATTTATCAGTGGAAGATTTTATCGGCGATCTCATGGACAGCTTTCACCAGGACGTTCTCCAGAGAATCCGGAAATTTCTCTGACCTTTTTCAACGGATCGTATTGCGCTCTCGTTCCTGCAGTTTCGCCCGGCCGATTTTACCGGTAGCCGTCATCGGCATATCGTCGATTATTTCGATTTCCACTGGGGCGTTTTCGTCGCCCAATTCAACGCGGCAATGATCCCCGAGCTCGTCGATCCCGACAACCTGTCCGGGATAAAGAGAGACGATGCCTTTTGCCAATTCTCCCGCTTGGGGGTCCGGCTTGCCAATAACCGCCACATATTGAACAGCGGGATGCCGTAACAACGCTTCCTCCATGGATCGGGGGAAAATGACTTTACCGCGGCAAATGATGCGCTCACTCCAACGTCCCAACATTGAAATATATCCTTCTGCATCCATTTTTCCCATGTCTCCGGTATGCAACCATCCGTCGCGAATAACTTCATTGGTTTTTTCCGGCATTTCCCAATACCCGATCATAAAACCGCCCCGGATGCACATTTCTCCCGGTTGTCCCACCGGAACTTCCTTTCCATCCTCGTCCATAATACGGACTTCCTTATCCGGCAGGCACGGGCCGATAGCCGACTCCTGCTCTTCATTTTCTACCCGGGGGTATCCCAAAGCGACAAATCCCCCCAGCTCGCTTTGCCCATAACTCTCGACCAGAAATATACCGAATTCTTCCCGAAATGCGTTTTTCAGGTCGAGGGGAACCGGTGCGCCTCCAGAGGGAGCCACGCGAAGTTTTTCCGGTTTGCGGCCTCTACGGCGGCATTCATGCAGAAAATCCGTAAATACCAAGGGATTGGCGGGAAAATGAGTTACCCCTCGGGTTTCCATATCTTCCCATGCCACGGCCGCATCCCACCTCGACATCAGGCCTACAGTCGCACCCCGATGAAGCGCAGGCAGTAAATTGACAACCAGCCCGTAAGAGCTTGCCGGAGAGGTCGGGCCCACCGTAACACAGTCGCTTGTCAGTTGCATTCTCTCAGCGATGTAATGAGAGGCTCGGACCGTTGGGCCGTGGGCCAAAAGGGCGCCCTTGGGCATTCCCGACGATCCGGATGTATAGGACAGATGGGCGGGATCTCCACCTTCAATGTCTCGTTGTGGGGCAGGGGACGCCTCGGACACCAGTTTATTTAAATCAAGCGCTCCTTCCTGCTCTCCGTCCATACACACATAATGCCTGATGCTCGGCATATCACTCCGATTATGATCGATCAGAGGAAACATATCATGTGTGTAGATGAGAACCTTGGGGATCGCATTCTGGACGAAATAGACAATATCTTCCGCCTGCAGCACATTAATATGGCAGGATATTGCGCCCAATTTCCATGCGCCGAACATCGACAGGATATAGTCGAGGCCGTTATGAGCAAATATCCCGACTCGGTCGCCCTTATCCACACCGAGCGTTACCAAAGCGCCAGCCACTCGATCAGAAATACTGTCAGCCTCGCTGTAGGTGAGGGCTCTGTCTTTATCAACCCAATACAAAAAGGTCTTTTCAGGACGTCGATCGGACATCCTCCTCAACATATCATTAAATGTGGTAAAATTCATATAACCGACCATTCCAAACCGAAAACAGGGGAAAATAAAAATAGAGGAGGATTTATAGAGGGAATACGAGATCGAAGTTTAAAATATTAGACATAATATTTATTGTGCGTTTCATATATATTTTCTGAATCGTCTCAATTATTCCTCATAGAATTGCATCGGCGGTCTTATCGTTGATCTTTTCAATCAAATCTTCAAACGAACCGTTTCTCAAGATGTTGTCGAATTGTGTGCGGTAAATTTTTACCAAGCTGGCGCCCTCAATCACGATATCGATGATTACCCAATCGGTTCCGTTGGGGTTTGATTTCATCCGGTAAAAAATTGGTGTCTCCAGGTTGGCCTTGGTCACCAATTTTATTTTTACGAGTGCATAACTGCCTTCCTGGGATTCATCCTGATAGACGATGTCCTTTAAATTTCCGAAATTATCAACAATCAGATCGGTGTAATTCGTTTTTACGAAACGGGTCAATGTGGCGACAAAGAGTTTTTTCTCTCCAGCAGTCCGCTTCCTCCAATGCCGCCCAAGGCATCTTTGACAAAGACCGTACCAATCAATGCGCTCATCCGCTGTTTTTTCAATTTGCTCTCTCTTTTGGGAAAGCTTTTCCACACCCTCAAGATCGGGGTCCTCAAGAATGGCTACCAATTTTTCGGTGGTTTCCCTTATCTGGTCCATGGGCAGCCCCGCCATAACCAAAGTCGATGGCAATAAGACCATTACTATGGTTAGAGAAAAAACGCTTTTAAAACGGTCGCGGAGGCTAGATGGATACGGATTCGGATGCATTGGTTGTGCTCAAAATTAGAATTTTCCGTGCACAAATTTAGATATGAGTCCTTCAAAGTCCATGGCGGGTTCCGTTTCTATTATAATGCCTCCAGGTTGAATGATCTCATCTACCCCGCCCGGGACAATTTCCACGAATTTTTCTCCGAACAATCCATTGGTTTTGATGGAGGCAATGACATCTTCCTGCAATTCCACGTCCTCGTTCATAATCATGAGGACTTTGGCGTCGTAATCGTCGAGGGTGATCTCTTTTACGCGGCCTATTTGCACACCGGCAATTTCCACCGGGGCTCCGGGGGAAAGCCCTCCCACGTTGGAGAATAACGCGTGCACCGGATATCCTCCGGTATCGAAAAAATCCTTTTTAGCGAGTTTGACGCTCATATAGCCTATCGCCGCCAAGCCCAGGAGCATGAAAAGTCCGACTGAAAATTCTAAATAAAGCTCTCTTGTTTTCATGGTTATTCTTTTGTAATGTTGTGCAATTTTTTACTCATAGCGCACGGGGCCTTCGATGGCGCCCTCGACAAATTGCTTTAAAATCCGGTTATCTGTTTGAATGGTTCCATTTTCGCAAGGCGCGCTTACAATAGCCCCTTCGTGCAGCATGGCAACCTTCTGGGCGATGGAAAAAATTTGCGGGATGCGATGGGAAACGATGATGCCGGTTAAATTCAGCCGCTGTTGACACCTGCCGAACAGCTTGAGCATGGCATCGGCGATGATGGGATCCAGCCCCGTGGTAGGCTCATCGAAGAATATAATTTCGGGGTCCATTATGAGGGCTCTGGCCAGGGCGGTTCTTTTGACCATGCCGCCGCTTAATTGCGCCGGGTATTTCGATTCGACTCCGTGCAGTTCGACCTGTTCCAGTTCCCTCACGATTTTTTCCTTAATTTCACTTTCGCTCAATTTGGTCTTCTCACGCAAGGGAAAGGCCAGGTTATCGTAAACCGTCATGGAGTCGAATAAAGCGCCGCTTTGAAATACAAATCCATACCTTCGGCGGATCATTTCCAGTTTTCTTCCGCGCAGTGAACCCAAATCCTCATCATCAATCCAGATGCGCCCTGAATCCGGCTGCATGAGACCGGCGATATGCTTCAAGAGAACGCTTTTTCCGCTCCCGCTGCCCCCAATTAATGCCAGGAACTCACCTTTCTCGACGCGGAGGGAGACATCTCGCAAGACCTCTGTGCCGGTCAAGGTCTTTTTTAGATTTTCAACACGGATCATTTCGATGGATTCCTAAAAAATAACGGTAGTAACAAAAAAGTCCCAAATGAGGATAAAAACCGAAGTTGTGACCACTGCCTGGGTGGTGGCCTTGCTCGCGCCTTCAGCTCCGATTCCGGTGTAATAACCTTTGTAGCAGCAAATCCAGGTCATGATGAGACCGAAACTCAAGGATTTGTAAATACCGCCCACGATATCGTCCATTTCCAGATAGCGGCTGATTTCCCCAAAATAGGTGCCGGAGGGCAGCCCCAACAGCTTAACGCCGATTAAATATCCTCCAAAAATTCCTGTTACATCGAATATCCAGGTTAAAATAGTAAGCGAAATTACGCCCGCCACCATGGCGGGAAAAACGAGATAACGCAATGGGTTCAACCCCATCAGTTTCATGGCGTCTACCTGCTCATTGTTTCGCATAATGGAGATTTCCGCGGTCAGGGCCGAACCCGCCCGCCCCGTAACCAATAAGGCTGCCAAAACGGGGCCCAATTCGCGGATCAGGGAAAGGGCCACGAGAGGACCTAAAAGCGCCTCGGAACCAACTCTCTTCAGCGTGTTGTAGCCCTGCAATGCCAATACCATGCCCGTAAAGGCTCCCGTCAGGCAGATCAATCCAGTTGACTGCCAACCGATAAATTGAATACGCCTCGCTATCCGCCCCCATTTTATGGGCGGCGTCAACAGACAAGCCAGGCTCTCGATCAGGAAAATCCCGGAGCGCCCCACCCGCCTTATATGGAAGGTTCCGATTCCCCCCAACCAAAGCGTCAATCTAACAAACATTTTCTTTGTCTTTCCAGTGTGTCATTAGATAGTTGCCATTACAAAATTGGAGTCGCCATCACTCATTTATATTCATGCAAGTGAGGAATAAAAGGTATTCGAATTCAATCAGAAATCCAATCGATTTATGTGACATAACAATGAAAAGCAGGATCCATTTGAGTTTTCCATAAGAGATAGCTGCCGTCCGAATTTTCCATAAATTTCGCAAATCACTAAAAATCAATGACAATCCCAGAATTATATTGCACCAATGGAATGTTTCAAATAGCTGATTAACCTCGCTTTGGAAACTATTTTCCACCCCCCCTGTAAGATGAAAAGAGTTGTTATTGTAGAGGATCAAACCGCGGTTCGTGAGATGATTGCCGAGATTATCACCACCCAGCCTGATTTTGAGGTGGTTGCGGAATCTGGAGACGGGCAGGCTGCCTACAATCTCTGCCTCGAATTGAAGCCGGACTTCGTTATTCTCGATGTCATGCTTCCCGGTCTTAACGGGACGGAAGTTTTGCGCAGGTTTGCCAAGTCTCTTAAAAAAACAAGAGTGTTGGTATTTTCCGGATACCAGAATTCCGCTCTGATTCGAGAACTGCTACAGGCCGGAGCCCATGGTTTCGTGGAAAAATCGGCGCCCCTATCCGAGCTTAAAAACGGAATCCAGGCAGTCGCCAATGGAGGCAGTTATTTTGGTCCAGAAGTGGCTCGGTTATTGCGCGAGGCGGTGGCCAACCCAGCTTCGCAAAACCCGGCCCTGGATTTGCTCACCACCCGCGAGCGGGAGATTCTTCAGCTTATTGCCGAAAGTCACAGCACTAAGGAAGTGGCCAGTAAACTCAACATCAGTGTAAAAACGGCGGAAAATCATCGTACCAATTTGATGAAAAAACTCGATTTGCACGATGTCGCCGGTCTCACCCGATTTGCCATCGAGCAGGGGCTGATTGACACCCCGGGCCGTCTCTAAATCCAGAAATTACGTAGTGCCGGATTAAATAGCTTGCTCCCGATAAATCTTTGGGCATCTCTTTAATAAGTAAGCTCAAACTGGAAAAACACATATTTGCCATGCTCATCAAAGGTCGAAATAATCTTCTACTGGCTCTGATTCCTCTATTGTTGATCGGATGCCCGAAAAAAACCCCCGACCCCACTCCCCAAGACACTATTTTAGGTCCAGGTGGTGAAAGAATCGATTATACGATTGTAACCGACGCCTATACCGGAGATTCGGAAATATTGGACGTGCGAGCCCCGAATTCTGATTTTATGTCGGCGGACAATCAATTGAGGGGTTTGCTGAATCCGGTCTATTTTGACTATGATCTGGCCTCCATTCTACCCGGAGAGCGTGAAAAGATTCAGGACGCCGCGGCCCATTTGTTTGCCAATCCCAATGACAAGCTGCTCATCGAGGGTCACTGCGATTGGCGGGGAACCGTTGAATACAACCTGGCATTGGGGGATCGCAGGGCCAACGGGGTCAAACAATACCTGGTCACGCTTGGCGTCGGGGAAGACCGTATGGAAACCAATTCCAAAGGTGATTTCGATGCGACTGAGGAAGGTTCTTCCGAGCAAATGGCCAATGACCGCCGTTGCGATCTAGTTATTGTGCGGTAAGACCCGGTTTCGCCTACGGGCGACCATTCCGGTTTGTATTTTCCGTAATTCCGGGATCGAACGGAATGTTAAAATTAAGGGGTCAAGCCCGGCGGAACGCTGAAGATGCTTCCGTCATCGAATCTCTGAAAGAAGCGGCTTTGCGGATTATTATCTTCGAAGGTAAAAATCCATCCCGGGTCATTACCGAAAATATAAATCCACCGGTAAGTATTCTCATTCAGGAAAGTCCACTCGTTGAGACCGAGATCCCAGAGAAATATTTCGCTTTCAGTGCTGTTTGCGGCAACATATTGCCAGCCATGCTCGTCGTGATAAATCCAGGGCCAGAAATCCGCATTGTAGTTCAGGTACCAGGATGAACTGCGCCAGCCGGAGAATCCTATAATGGCCACCCCGCCAAAAACGTCAGGTGCTTCAGGATTGAAAACCATATCGGCAAAATCCGGAAAATCGATGAAGGGATTTCGATTGTGCTGGAATTGGTTGAATATTTCCTGGTTTCTGAGGCGTTCCGCGTCGGTTACGGGAAATTGCCGATGCCATGCAAGCAACGTATTCAGAGCGCCCAGCTCACTGCCGGATAATTGCGAATCATTGGTCAATACCAGGTCGGTGGTAGCGCCATCGCTTCCATCATAGCGAATGGCCATGTAAAACATTGACCGCGCGATAGCGCCCTTTACGCTGTCGGGCGGCTCCCAAGAATCCGAATCCCGGGATACCTCGGGAGCCAATGAAAAAGAACCCGGTGGGCGGTAACCGGAGTCATTTACATTACTTTCATCGAAAATCAAATTGCCTCGGTCGCTGTTGGTAGAAACAAAGCTTGGACGAAGGTTGAAGAGGTCCGAATTATCCGGTCCCGAATCGCTGATACCCCTCGATCGAGGCCAGAGGTGTTCCCGATTATAAATTCCGGTAGAGGTGGTGAAGGGTTCCGAGGATCTTGAATAAATTAAAATCGTGTTGTTGGTAATCGAAGGATCCCGCTCGGTAATTAGAAAAGCCTCATCTGTCTGGTTATACCGAATACTGATGTGATCGTCGATGATGCCATGGAGGGCATTGGCCAGTTGCGTTCCTGTTTTGCCCTCTGCCAAGTCGTAGTAACCGGATGGAATAGGTTCAATTGTGGTTTGGGCGCTGACCAGGGCAACCCAGGTGAACACCGGTATGATGCTTGCAACGATAGATTTCATACGGACTGATCCATTATTTCCAGGGCCGTTACGCCTGGCAGTGATTTGCCTTCGAGGAATTCCAGGCTGGCTCCCCCTCCAGTACTGATAAAATTTATGCCTTCGGAAAAACCGCCCATATTGATCGCCTTGACGGAGTCCCCTCCCCCGATAATGGAGGTCGCTTCGGTATTTCTGGCAATGGCTTCGGCTACGGCGAATGTGCCCTTGCGGCAGGGCTCGATTTCAAAAATCCCCATCGGCCCATTCCAGAGGATAGTCCGCGCTGGGCCGATTTCCTGCAAATATAGGGCAATGGTTTTGGGGCCGATATCGGTACCAGACCAGCCCTCAGGGAAATCACCTTCGATAATTTGCGTCTCCCCGGTGGTGGAAGCCTTAAAGTCCAGTTTTTCGGAGATCAAATGATCGACCGGAAGCAGGAATTTGATGCCCATTTCCCGGGCTGATGCGAGGATGCTTTTGGCTAAATCGACTTTATCCGGTTCACAGAGGCTGGAACCGACCTGACAACCTTGCGCCAGGCTGAACGTGTAGGCCATCGCGCCGCCGATTAAAATGGAATCCGCCTTTTCCAGTAGGGCGTCAATGACTCCGATTTTATCGCTCACTTTAGCTCCGCCCAGTATGACCAAGAAGGGTCGCTCCGGATTTTCCGTCTTTCCACCGAGATAGGCCAACTCCTTTTGGAGAAGAAATCCACCCGCTTTTTCCTCAACCAGGGCAGGCAGTCCGGCGGTGGAGGCGTGAGCCCGGTGAGCCGCTCCAAAAGCATCGTTAACATAGATTTCGGTCAATCGGTCCAATGCCCTGCTAAATTCGGAGTCATTCTTTTCCTCGCCGGGATGAAAACGAAGATTTTCCAGCAGAACAACCGAACCATCGTAGATTCCGCGCACCGCCGATTCCACTTCCGGCCCAATGCAGTCCTCCAGAAAAATAACCGGTTGACCCAGTTTTCTGGCCAATTCCGCCGCCACCGGCCGGAGGCTGAACTGTGGATTACACTCCCCTTTGGGTCGGCCCAAATGACTGGCCAGGATGACCTTTGCTCCCTCCCCCTGCAAATGCCTGATGGTGGGCAGAGCCGCCTCGATGCGGGTGCTGTCGGAAATATTACCCTCGGAGTCGAAGGGCACATTAAAATCCACCCTCACGAATACGCGTTTGCCCTTGGGGAAGATCTCACGCAGGGTTTTCATACTTAATATACAATAGGCTGGTCGCTGAATAGGCGATCACGGCACCACAGGATAAATCGAGGTTTAAATTAAAGCAGCCCCGAGACAATCTTTAACAAATCGATGCAGCGGTTGCTGTAACCCCATTCATTGTCGTACCAGCTTATCAATTTGAAAAAATTGCTGTTGAGCCCGATGCCGGAATCGGCATCAAAAATGGACGAAGCCGGTTCGTGGATAAAATCGGAGGAGACCACCTGATCGTCCGTATAGACGAGAATTCCCTTCAGCGGTCCTTCGGCAGCTTCCTTCATTTTTGCGCAAATTTCTTCGTAGGTGGTTGCCTGACGTGTCTTCACGGTCAAATCGACGACCGAAACATTGGCCGTAGGAACACGAAAAGACATCCCGGTCAATTTACCGTTGAGCTCGGGTAAAACGATACCGACCGCTTTGGCCGCCCCGGTTGTCGAGGGAATAATATTGGTGGAAGCAGCCCGCCCACCTTTCCAATCTTTCTGGGAAGGACCGTCGTTGGTTTTTTGAGTGGCCGTAAAACTGTGCACAGTGGTCATAAGGCCTTCTTCGATACCGAAGTTATCGACCAGAACCTTGGCCACCGGAGCCAGGCAATTGGTCGTGCAGGAGGCGTTGGAGATAATGTCGTCCCCCGCGGTCAAGGTGTCCTCATTTACTCCAATGACCACTGTTTTCAAATCACCTTTACCGGGGGCGGAAATGATCACTTTCTTGGCCCCGGCTTTGAGGTGGCCCCGCACTTTTTCATCCTGCGTGAAAAGCCCGGTGGATTCGATCACGATCTGTACTCCGAGTTCATCCCAGGGCATGGCTGCGGGGCCCTCTCTTACGGCCAGGCATTGAATTTCGTAGCCGTTGACGATGAGCAGGTCATCGTTCTCGAGATGGGAATTCGATCTGCCGGTTTCGACCGTTCCACTGAACCGGCCGTGCACCGAATCATATTTCAGTAAATAAGCCAGGTTATCCGAAGGAACCAGGTCGTTGATGGCGACAACGTCATACTCGGTGCCGAGCAGACCTTGCTCGACCAGGGCGCGAAAGACGAGGCGGCCGATGCGCCCGAATCCGTTGATGGCAATTTTTGTAGTCATGATAAAATAATTGTGTTGATAAGCCGATTGCGGGTTTATTGAAACTCCCCATTTTTCTCGTCAAGGGAGCCTCAAAATTAAGGAAATAGTTATGAAAACGACCGAAATCTCATTTGCAAGAGTTATGTGTCCAATAATCGAAAAATGACTCTCATTCCACCCAGAGACCGCAGCTCATCGCCGGCAGATGAAGGATTCCCTCTTCGCAACGAAATAAAGCGGTATCCAGCCCGGTTTCCACAAACCGTTCATGGTCCGCGAGCAGTGTCCATTTTTTAAGCGCAATGCCGTCTAATTTTATGGCAACTTCTTCATCGTGAGGGTTGACCGCGAAAAGAATCCGCTCCCGGCCAAAGCTGCCGTCGGCATTATACAAGGCCACCAGGGCACTGGAACCGGCGGTGTGCCAAAAACGGAAATACTCTTTGCATGGAGCGGAGGGGAGGCGAAACGCCCTACCCTTGGCAGAGAGCCGAAACAGAATCCAATTGCGGAAATAATCATGAGTGCCCGGAAAACGCAGCATGCGATCATAATCGAGAGCATTGAGATCGCCCCGCAAATAGGTGTTTTGCACGCCTCCCTTCGAGCGAAGCATATCCTGTCCGGCTGATATCATGGGGATGCCGAGCGAACTCATCAGAATCGCGACCATCAGGTGCGTTCTACGGCGATCCATATAGGTCGGGTCCGACCCGTTGTGGCCGGAATTTTCTGTAATATCATCCAACCAGCAGCGGTCGTCGTGAGATTCCACATAATTAACCGTCTGGGCTGGAAACGAAGTCAGATGGCCGGGAGAACCGGCAAGGTAGTATTGAATCCCCTCCAGATCGCCACGCCCCTTCAAATATTGCCGCATGAAATTGCGGAATCCATCGTTCCAGGAAGAATAACCGGTTGCTTTGAGTTTTTGCGCGACATGCCCGCGGAAACTCCACGGCTCGGCAATTAATATGACCGTCGGGCGCACTTTTTTTAGTGCAGTTTCGATTTCTCTCAAACTTTCCAGGCCGATTAACTCCGCCAAATCGAACCTGAATCCGTCTACATTGTAAACTTCCAGCAGATGAGTGAGACTCTCGATGATGAGCCTGCGGGCCATCGGGCTGTCGCAGCGAAGCGTATTGCCAGTACCGCTCCAGTTAAAAAATTCACCCTTGGAGTCGAGTTCGAAAAAATAGCGTTTGTCGATATGGCCGAGATGGTTGGGCTCACCGGTGTGGTTATAAACGACATCCAGGACGACGGCCAGGCCCTTGGCATGGCAGGCCGCCACCAGGTCTTGAAACTCCCGTATCTGTGAGCCTCGCTCCGGAAAGCTTGCATATCCGGCGTGGGGCGCAAAATAGTTCACCGGCATATAGCCCCATTGGTAAAAAGCGGCATCGCCGATGTCGTATTGCTGCACCGGCTGCAATTCCAGGGTATTGACACCAAGAGAAGCCGCATAAAAATCCTCGCTTTCGACCCATTTACGCAGCCCGCTGAACCCCAATCGCTCGCGCTCGTCCAGGTCGATTGGCGCCCGCGCCGCAAGGTCCCGCACATGCGCCTCCATAATGACCAAATCCTCACGAGTCGGTGGTACAAAGTCATTCGCGGGCTGATCAATCAGGAACCGATCCCAGACGATTCCGGGTCCGCCGGGACCAACAGCAGCCAAAGCATAAGGGTCCAGGATGTCGCATCCGGGATCGATCCCGGTATGTTTCTGACCATGGCTGTCCTCCAGATTGTAATGGTAGTAATAGCCGTGCAGGTTGAGGGGAAAAACGGTCTCCCATGTGGTGGTGTCAACCCGTTCCATGGCCAGAACCTTTGACCGGTTCATATTCTGCAAATCTTTGTAGATGGATACGGTCGCGCCAGTGGCCCGCGGTGCGAATAAACGGAATACGGTCCGATTTTTTCCCACGATAGCCCCGAGCTCTAAATCGGTCCCGGCTTGTTGAAAATAGTCACCCTGGGCCAAATCTGACGCCTCTTCGTAATTTTCCTCCCTCCACAGGATACCTCCGCCTCCGTCGAATCCTTCCCGGTGCGATCTGGTAAACGTAAAAAGATGCCGTCCGGTCTGGTGTGGGTGGATGCGAAAATTTCGGTTTCCCTGTTGGTCGTAACCGATGTTGGGTGCATCGGCGAGCGCCTCCAGCCATTGCCCATCATCGGTGACGAATTTGAACTGCGCCCATTTTCGCCCGTAACAACGTTTTCGGGGCGCTTTTAACTCCAGACGTTTTTGTCCATCTACCTCAATGGGCTGTAATTTCCAATGATTCTCACCTTCGACGTTTCCCCAATCATTGAAATCGCCAACCACATACAATACGTGATTTTCCAATTCTATATTGGGATAATGATCGGGGAAAACCGTGAAAACAATTATGTCCTCTTCGACAAAATACCCGCTTTTTTCCGCAAAAAGGAGCGGTGAGGATCGCCGCAATTCCCTCAGCGGTTTTTCATCCAAGGTGGAAAACAAAGGTGGCAGGTCGCTGGAATTCCAATCCCGGCTCAATTCGACGAAACCGCAATGCTCGGAAATCCATCGGGCGGCAGTAATTTTCTTGGTTGGCCTATTCATGATCAATTAGAACCTGCTTACAAAATTTTCCATCATTCGATCTGTAATCCTTGTTGGATCAGTCATTTGCAACATAAGCCGACATTATATAGCAAAACGCAAAAAACGTCAATTGATACGTTGGCTCCGTTTGATGCGTTTGATTAAACTTCCAAAAAAAAGCCAAAAATCTTCCTCTTCCCCACCACCATCCCGCATCCCTCCCTCCGAAACCTGAACCGAGCGAAGCGACATCCTTCAACCCGACACCTGTAACCACCCTCCTCACTCCCTCTGAAACCTGACACCCGACACCTGAAACCACCCACCCCCTCCACCTGTGTAATCCGTGGTTGAAATAAATACCTGTCTTAACAACTTTAGATTTCATGAAGAATATTCTTGTTGCCCTGTCCGGAGGCGTGGACAGCGCCATGGCCGCTCTGCTTTTGCATGAACAGGGCCATCGCGTGACGGGGGCCTATATACGGACCTGGAAAAGCGAGGAAGAGGTGTTCGCCGATTGTCCCTGGCAGCGGGAAATCGAGGACGCCCGCGCCGTGGCCGAAACCATTGGTATCGATTTCCACGTCCTTAACTTCATCCGGGAGTATCAGGAAAAAGTCGTCCACTACATGGTCGAGGGCTACAGAAACGGAACCACCCCCAACCCCGATGCCATGTGCAACCGGGAAATGAAATTTGGCGTCTTTCTCGATTACGCTCTGAGTCATGGATACGACGGCGTTGCCACAGGACATTATTGTAGAATCTCGCATGAGGCCGGCGGCGGACTGGAATTGTTGGAAGGTTTGGATAAAAACAAGGACCAATCGTATTTCCTCGCCCTCGTCCGGCGGGAGCAACTGGAGCGTGCCCTTTTCCCCATCGGCAATTTAACCAAACCGGAAGTGCGCGAACTGGCTCGCAAAGCCCTTTTGCCCAACGCTGAAAAGAAAGACAGCCAAG
>JAJFLT010000211.1 GCA_021772555.1 Opitutales bacterium
GGGAGGTGTTGGCAAGCCATTGGTGTATCGCAAGATCGGACTAAAGATTTTCGATAGATTTACCTTCGGAGGGGCTAACCGAAGCGAGGGTTCTAATGAGTCAACGCTTTTGCGGCATCTTTCAGCCGTGGATATTGCCGAATAAGCTCCTTTACTTTCCCCCGCCTTGGGTTGATCATGCCTACAGGTCAAATGATGGTTTGCAGGATTCCCGGTTAATGCATGGAAAAGCCACTTGAAAATAAACTGATCGTTCTGGGGGTGTCAGGATCGATTGCCGCCTACAAGGCGGCGGACATTGCCAGCCAGTTGGTCAAGCTGGGGGCCGACGTGCATGCCGTCATGACACAAGGTGGCGCCCGATTTCTGACACCGTTGACCTTGCAAACCCTCAGCCGAAATCCCGTTGGGGTCGATTTGTGGGAGGAGGGCCGGGGTTGGCAGCCGGGGCATATTGAGCTGGCGGACCGGGCCGACCTGTTCCTGGTGGCACCGGCCACGGCCCATACGATCGCCTGTTTTGCGCTCGGCCTGGCCCCCGATCTTCTCAGTTCCATCTATCTGGCGACGAAGGCGCCGGTCATGATTGCCCCCGCCATGAATGGGAAAATGCTCGACCACCCGGCAACCAGACAGAATCTGAAGCTATTGCACGAGCGTGGCCACATTATCATTGAGCCAGACCAGGGTCTCCTGGCCTGCGGCTACGAGGGTAAAGGCAAACTCAGCAGTGTGGAAAAAATTATCGCCTCCATACTGGATCATTTTCGAACGAACTCCCCGGCAGAATCTTGAGCCTCGCTGATTTGAAGATATCTCATCAACAGGATGGAAATTTCGTCGTCAGTAAATTTCCCAACTCCGATCCGAGGGTGGAAAACTGAATTTGCATTCTTGCCTTTGAAAAATTTGGGGCTAAGGATTATCTAATCTAAACAGACAAGCTATGGATTCGGAACACGAACAAGGCGAAGAGCCGCTGGTCGAGATTTCGCTTGAGGGCGAGTTTCTATCCCCCGGGGAAAAATTCGGCGATTATCAGGTCATGAATTGCCTGAGCTTCGATCTGCTGGGCGGGGTTTACCGCATGCAGAATATTTTTCAATTCACGGAAGCATGCATGACCGTCCTGCACTCGGAAATAAGCCAGGCGCCCGACTTTGCAGGTCTGCTCGAGAAGCAGATGAAAACCCTCAGCCTGCTGGATCATCCAAATATCTTGAAAGTCACCGACGTGACCGAAATCAAGGACCGTTGCTGCCTGATTATGGAAGCGGTGGAGGGGGAAAACATTTGCGAATACCTACAGAACTTTATCAAGCAACAGCAGCAAATATCAGGCGCCTCGATGGGGGCCGATCCTTCCCTTTTGCACTCCGAGGATGTTTTTCGCGATTTTGCTTTCGGACTGCCGGTGGCCCACGCGGTCAGTATCATCAAGCAAATAAACAGTGCTTTCCAGGCCGCCCATACGGCCGAAATCTACCATAATTCTTTTAATCCCACCCATCTTATTCGGACCACGGAAGGTGAAATCAAGGTATCCGGGTTCGGGTTGTTCCAGTTGACGGACCGGGAATTGTTAAAAAAATTATCCTCAGCCGAGATCATTCCCTTCAATATGGGGATGCGCAAGGTCAGGATCAACACCGGGCCCTATCTGCCGCCGGAAATATTGGCCGGAAATGAAGCTGGCCGCATAAGCGATATCTACTCCCTGGGTTTAAGCGCCTTTTACCTTTTGACCGGGCGCAAACCATCGGGGCCCTCGGGTAAGGGCAACCCGGCCTATAAGCCGCCCTCGCAATACTCGGCTGCCATTCCTGGCGGTTGGGACACACTGATCGGCAGGTGCATGGAAGCCGAGCCAGCCAACCGCTTCAAAGATGCCAAAAGCTTTGCCACCGCCATCGACAAATCGGAAAAAGATAAAGCCAAAGCGGGGGACGACACAGGCATCGCCCAGCAGATTGAAAAGATACCGGTTCCCAAAGCGATCAAGAAGAAACTGGACCCCGAAAAGCTGAAAATCCTGCGATTGGGGATACTGGGAATATTTGCAGCTCTTATCGTCGCGGCCAGCAGTTATTGTTACAAAATCATATTTACGGAAGAAGAAAAAGCGGCCGGACCGGTAGTAAAAAGAGTGGTTGTTGGCCATCAACCGCTTTACTCGATGACCATTACTCCGGCCAAATCGAGGGTTATATTTTCCGGCGAGGGCAAGGGAGAATCCAGTTTCGTGGTGCCCGAAGGCAGTCTCGAGGTGACCATGCCGCGGGGAGAATACACCGTACGGGCCTCCGCCACGGACCACAGACCGAATACCTACACCATCGAGGTTAACCGCGAACCGATGGAAGTAACTCTGAACCTGGATCCGTTCTGGAGCCTGCTCGAAGTGGTAACCGATCCTGGGGCGCAAGTGTTCGCCATCCGGGAATCGGGTGAGCGCATCGATTTGGGGAAAGTGCTGGCCGATGGTAAGATCCTGGCGGAACGGGTTCTCTACAAAGGCATTTACTCTCTGGAGGTTTCCCGCCCAAACTACCAAACCAGTCTCTTGACGGATTTTGAATTGCCATTTAACAAACTTGTGACCCAGGAAGTGGTTCTGGAACCGGTGCCGGGTAAAATTCTTATCCTGACCCAGCCCGAAGGCGCAGATGTGCTTCTCGATGGGACAAATGTGGGAGTTACCCCGATAACCCTGGAGGAACTGGATGTGGGGGCGCCTCTTTCACTGGAGATTTCTTTGGAAACCTATCGGCCCCAGAAACTTACCATGACTCTGCCCCCGGGTTATGACGACTCTCTGGATTTGGGGCAATTGGTACGCAAGGCCGGCGTCATCGAGGTGGAGTTATCTTTTCAAGGTGGCAGCACCACGCAGGAAAAATTGGTCGAGATGGAATACAGCGTGGCGGGCAAAACCTTTAAGGAACCCACCGGACGGTTGAATGGAATTTACGAGGGTAATCAAAGTCTGGAAATCGAGCATCCCGATTATTTTCCGTGGAACCAGAAGGTGGGGGTTGCCGATGGCCGCATAACGATCGTAAAAGCGGAATTGGCTCCGCGCCCCGGGCGGCTCAAAATCATGCTGGATTCGGAGCTTGAGTTTACCGTTGTTGCCGATGGAGAGATGGTAAACCTCAAAGAGGGAATATTTGAAATCCCCGCGGACCGGGAACTGGATGTGGAAGTGCAAATCCCGGACCATCTCTCGGTGAGACGAAAAATGAGGTTCGCCGCCAATGAAGGGCAATCCTGGGAGGTGAAAGCGGTAGCCATACCGGGCCCGGAAAGAAGCAAAAACTGGACAGTCCCATACCTTGGCACGACCATGATCTGGATAAGTCCGGGAGAGGTCAGTCTGGGGAGTCCGCCGCAGGAACAGGCCCGCTTACCCAATGAGGGACCCCGCACAACCGTAAAATTTCCTCGCGGGTTCTGGATGTCTCGTTACGAAGTCACCCAAGGGGAGTACCGGAGAATCATGGATGAGAATCCGAGCGAATTTAAAGGCGTCAAACACCCCGTGGAACACGTCACTTGGCTGCAGGCGGCGGAGTATTGTCGAAAAATCACCCACAGTGAGCAAAAAGCCGGGCGTCTTCCGTCTAACTACATTTACCGCCTTCCCACCGAGGCGGAATGGGAATATGTCTGCCGGGCTGGAACCGATACCCCTTATTCGTTCGGTCAAAGGGCCGATCAAAATCTCGGTAATTTCAAGGGCGGCTACCCGCGCGAATATGGTGAAACCCTACGCATAGGCGCTGACAAGTACGGAACCGTTTCGGTGGGTTCTTATGAAGCCAATCCCTGGGGCCTTTACGATTTGCATGGC
>JAJFLT010000212.1 GCA_021772555.1 Opitutales bacterium
TCGTCCACCACGATGCCCAGAACCAGAATAAAGGCGAACAGGCTCAGGATATTCACGGTTACTCCAATCACCGGCATCATAGCGATGGAGCCCAAAAAAGAGATCGGTATGCCCAGGCAAACCCAGATGGAGAGGGAAAAACGCAGGAAGAGCGTCAGCACTACAAAGACCAGCATACCACCGAACATCGCGCTGTTTAAAAGAGTGGTCAGACGAGCCTTGATGATTTTTGAGCGGTCCCGCCAAAATGATAATTCGACTCCCGGTGGCATCCGCCCCTGTGCGTTTTGAATGTATTCTTTGACCTGATTGGCCACCGTAATGGCATTCTGGGTGCCCACCCGGTAAACACCAATAACCACGGCGGGCTTCCCGTTGAAGCGCGCAATTAACGGATCTTCCTCGAAGCCATCGTTGATTTTGGCTACTTCGCCAAGCGTGATATGAGCGCCGTCTTCGGTGCTCAAGAGAACGATCTTTTCGAAATCCTCCGGGTAATAGGCCTGCCCCTTGGTGCGCAAAAGGATTTCCCCTTCCTCCGTTTTAATGGAGCCTGCCGACAGGTCGATGGAGGAGCGGCTGACCGCCTGGCTGACATCGTCAAAGGTGAGCCCATACTGTTGCAGGGTCTCCTCGGAAACTTCAATTGAAACCTCGTAGGAACGTATGCCGCCCAGTTCCACCTGTGTGATTCCAGGGAGATTGGCCATTTCGTCGCGCACCTGCTCACCCATGCGGCGAAGTTCGTGCTCGGACAAATTTCCCGCCACCGTCACCGTAATCACTTCCCTTCGCCTCTGGGCCAGCCGTATGCGGGGTCTTTCCGTTTCATCTGGAAAGGTGTTGATGGCGTCGATCCGGTTTTTCAGATCTTCCAGTAGTTCGCGGGGCTCATAGCCTTCTTCCACCTCCACGCTTACCCTGCCAGACCCTTCCGAGGCCGAAGAGTGAATCTCTTTAATGCCCTCGAGGTCCTGAATGGCTTCTTCGACCCGCACCACCACGCCCTCTTCCACTTCCGCGGGGGTTGCTCCCCGATAAGGGACCGTAATAGTGACGATATCCAGTTCGATATCGGGGAAAACCTCAATGGGAATTTTATTGAAGAGTGCATTGATGCCCAAAATGGCGATCAGGGCCATCAAGAGATTGGCCGCAACTCCGTTTTGGGCGAACCAGGCGATCACACTTTTCATGAAGGCCCTTTCCCTTTTCCCTTTCGTTGGCCGGCGATTTTCTCTTTGCCTTGATCGCCTTCGGGTTCTGCCACCGCCTCGCCTTGTATATGCGGTTGGACGACGGCTCCGTCAGCCGCAAAGGGCAGCGGGGTCAAGCAGAGCAATTCTCCATTTTTCAGGGAATCGCCCACAATAATATTTTGACGATCGCTCCAGAGGATCTTGACCGGCCGCCTCGACAGTCGATTTTCTCCATCGATGATAAGTAAATCGCGGCCCTCCCGCAGGGTCGAGCGAGGCACCACGAAAACATCTTTCATGGTCTCACCCTCAATTTCCGCCTGGACGAACATACCAACCTTTAAGGGTGGTTGGTTGTTATGTGAGCGGCCATAGGGGTTTTTTACCTGAGCCACCACATAAAGCTGTCGGCTACGGGTATCGATGGCCCCTTCGGTTCGCACGATGTGTCCCCTCCAGGCGTATTCCTGATCACCAAAGTGGGCCTTTAAAATAACTTTGGGTTGAATTCCACCCTCGACCACAACTGAATCTCCGCGATAGAGCTCAGGCAGATTGACGGCGGAAAGCTGCCGATTGCTTAATGGGAGGCGAATCTCCGCATAATCGACGGCATAAATCCGGGCCAAAACCGTTCCCGGAGTCACATACTGGCCCACATCGACTTGTTTTTCCAATATTCTCCCGGCATAAGGGGCTCGTATTTGGGTGCGTTCCAGATCGCGCTCGGCTTCTTCCACCCTGGCCTCGGCCGATTCGACCAACTGTTTGGCTTCGACCAATTGCGGTTCGCGTAAAACGAGGGGCCCCGGTTCTTCGCCGGAACCCAGTTTTTCCCAATCTTTGAGGGCTTGCTCAACGCGGGCATCCTCCTCCGCCAGCCGCAGTCGCGCCTGGGCCAGGGCCGCCTGTGCGACAGAGAGGGCCGTTCCATAATCCCGGCGGTCGATTCTAAGGAGGGTATCGCCTTCCTCAAAAAATTCACCACCGCGAAATGCGGGAGATACCTCCACAATGCTACCCGATACCTCCGGTATGAGGGTGCTTTCGGTGCGTGCCCTGACCGTTCCCTGGCTCTCCAGGATGACCGCATAATCCGTTTTTTGCAGACGCAAGACCTCGACCTTGGATGTGACCGGTGGCGGCTCCCGGCGCTGCGGTTCATCCTTTGATTTGATCAGCCAGTAGGCTATCGACAAGCATGCAGCCAAAACAATTACCGGCAGTAGTATTCTCAGTACTTTCATAGAAATTTTCCAACGTTCCAGATTACACCGGCAAGTAACAATTGGGAAGTTTAACCATTTTCGATTTCAGGGGGAGTTTTTTTCTGTATTTTCAACTATTATTAACTCAACAACTCCGGCCTCGGTGGAATCCACGGTATCGAAATTGCCGCCCAGGGCGAGGTAAAGATTGATACGGTTTTGCAGTCGCTGGTTGATGATCTGCAGGTGCTGGCGCCTTGAATCGAAAGAACGTCTTTGCGCTTCCAAAACGGTAATGATATTGGCAAGACCAGCCTGGTAGGCATCCCAGGCCAGTTGCTCCGCCTCGATGGATTCCTCGGAGGCGGTCTCAAGCGCCTTTTCCTGGTCGGCCAGGTATTTCTCGGCCGCCAGGGCGCTTTCCACTTCGCGAAAGGCGGTCAGCGCGCTGTTCGCATAATCAGCCAAGGCCTGGTCCCGCAAGGCTTTAAACCGCTTGGCGTTGGCTTTCAGGCGGCGGCCTTGAAATATCGGCTGGGCCAGATTGGCCCCGAGATTCCAGATTTTGAAATCCGTGTTCAGCAATTCATCGAATTCGTTCGTGCTGGTCCCGGTGCCGCTGGTCAGACTGATGCTCGGCAACATGTTTTTACGGGATTCTTTCATGCGGAATCCGGAAGCTGCAAAACGTCTTTCCGCCGCCACAATGTCCGGGCGCCGTTGCAGAAGGCCGGATGGGAGCCCTACTGGAACCGTATTGTTGATGGTGGGTAGATCGGTTGCCGCCTCTATCTGGCTGGATGGGTAGCGCCCCAGGAGCACCTCCAGATTTCGGGTAATGGCGTCCCGCTGGCGATAGCGAAAATGCAGGGAACTGCGGGCGCCGGCCACATTGGCCCTCGTTAGCCGCACATCGAGAGCCTTGTTCAGCCCGGAGCGAAAACGCTGCTCGATGGTGGCCAGATTGGCCTCGAAACTTTTCAAGGTCTCGCTTGCCAGACGGACCTGAAGCTCGGCTTCGAGGACGTCGAACCAAGCCTTGGCGGTTTGCCCGGCGAGAGAGAGGCGGGCCGCTCTATAACTTTCCTGAGCAGCCTGCCAGTCGCCAATGGATGCTTTATGGGAGGCCCGCAGTTTGCCCCAAATATCGACCTCCCAATTCATGCTCAGACCAAGGTTGAAACTATCCGAACGGTTGCTCGTAATGGCGAACCCGCTGGTGCCGGAACGGGTGCGGCGGGCTCCGCTGATAGAGCCCGAAATTTGCGGAAAGCGGTCCGCCCCGGATATGGTAGCGGCTGCCCGGGCCGCTTCCAGACGGGCTGCCGAAGCTTGTAAATCGTAGTTGTGCTCCATTGCTTCGGCCACCAGTTGGGGCAACAAAAAATCATCGAAATCGTCCAGCCATCCGGTATCGGCCATCTCACCGCCGGGTGCCGCTTTTGACCCCGTCCAGGTCGCCGGAGATTTGATTTCGAGTTTGTCCGATTGGTCGGCGGGCGGCGTTATGCAACCGGCCAGGGCCAGGACCGACATTGATGCGGTGGTTATTAAGAAAACCTTGTTCATGACAAAACCCCCATTGCTGCAACAGAATTCTCAGATGCAACGGGCGATTGGAAACCCGCACATATGAATGCAATCAGCCGCTCGATCAAGCCCTCAATATCATCGGTTTGGCAGCGTCCATGAGAAGAAATTTTGAGCCTTTGACGCTGGGTCATGGAGGAAAGCATGAGGGTCAGGGCAAAGTGGAAGCGCCAAAATACTTCCTCCTCCCGCAGGTTGGGGCGGGCCTCCTTGATGGCGTTGATAAACAATTCCTGAATATCCCTAAAGTGTTCCTGGTAAATCGATTCCATGAAACCGGGCTTTTCCGCCGAGAGGCGCCCCATCATCCGCAAAAAAAGTCCTTCGGAGTCTCCTCCCGGACTTCCGGTACCGAAGAATGGCCGCAGGAAAGCCTCAAAAACATTTTCCAGCGGAACCGGCTGGGTGGAATTTTGGAATCGAAAAGCCTCCAACATGGAACGGCGTTTCTCATTCATCGGCACGATGCGCATGCGCAGCAACTCCTTGAGTAGTCCTTCCTTGGAACCGAAGTGGTAATTGACGGCCGCCAGATTGACTCTCGCTTCTTTCGTAATGTGCCGTAAGGAGGTGGTCTCGAAACCGCGCCGGGCAAATAATTGCTCGGCGGTTTCCAATATTCGTTCCTGTGTATCCATTTTAATAGGGACAGTTTTGCTTAGATTATTCATTTAAACAGGCATTTTAAACGTTTGTTTCAATTATGACCCAATCTTTCAAAAATCAAGCCAGAACGAGTCCGCCTGGTTCATCCAGACTTATATTATTCGACGCTATAGAGGCAGCTTGCGGATTCAAACAATTGTATTAAATCTTGACAGTATTCTAAATGTAATTACTGTAATTACACTATGGCAAACGCAAGTGAAAGTGAATTAAAAATCTCCAGGATTGGAAACTCCAAAGGGATTCGTTTGCCCAAACGTCTCCTGGAACGCTATGGCTTGACTGATCGCGTGATGGTGGAAGAACATCCAGATTCCATTATTTTAAGGCCGCCCATCCGCGATAAACTTTCCTGGGAGGAGACGATAGTGGAAATGGCGAAGAAAAAAGAAGATTGGAGCGATTTCGACCAACTGGCCGCGGAAGGCCTCGATGATTGAGCGCTACGGCATTTACTGGGCAAACCTCGACCCTGTCATTGGCTCCGAAATGAAGAAAAAACGCCCCGTCGTGGTCGTAAGCATGAACCAAATGAATGCCAGGCTCGATACCCTGGTGGCGTGTCCATTAACTACCGCTTTGCATCCGCTATGGCGTTCCCGTATTCAAATTACCTGCGCTGGCCGAAATTCCGAAATCGCGGTGGACCAGATACGGACCTTGAGCAAAAAACGAATCGGCAAAATCCTGGACCGGCTTTCCAACAACGAAGCCGCCGAAATAAGAAAACTTATCACTGAAATGTACGGCCTGCCCTAAGCTCAAAACCTGAGGCGCTGCCTAAGTGCGGGGAGGTAGGCGCGTCCCGTTTTCAACTCCGTTTTATTCTCGTCCGCCATGACGGCCAGGTAGCTGCCCTGGAACCAGCGGCTCAGTTTTTCTATTTTATCAATAGCCACAATGGCGCTCTTGCTGATGCGGGCAAAGCGTTCCGGTTCCACCTTTGTTTCAATCTCCTTGAGGGTGGCGTCGTAAAGATGCCGCCGGTTATGGGTGGCCAGGTAAACGCATTTCCCCTCCGCTTGAAAATAGTAAACCTCCCCGGCGGGAATGAATCGGACCTCGTCTCCACATTTAACCGGAAGCAGGTTTGTCGTTTGTCTCTTGGGCTCTTGCAGGAGATTCCTCAAGTCCGCGATCAATTCCGGCTCCAGCTTTTGGCGTTCTTTGAGTATCCGGTCGATGCATTTTTGCAGGCGTTGGCCGGAAGTCGGTTTGAGCAGATAGTCGACGGCATTTTCCTCAAACGCTTTGACGGCGTATTCATTGAACGCTGTTACGAAAACAACCATTGGCATGCCGGATATCCGATTCAATACCTCGAACCCGTTAAACTCAGGCAACTCGATGTCCAGGAAAACCAGGTCGGGCTTCAATTTGTTGATGGCGGCGACCGCTCCTTCACCATCTCTCGCCTCGCCCATCACACGGATTTGCGGAAACGCGCCCAACTGCCCTTTCAGTCGTTCGAGGGAAGGCAATTCGTCTTCCACGATTAAAGTGTTAACGATGGCTGGCACGGGGAATTTCAAGAATGGCCTCCGTCCCTCCGGACGAATTGGCATTGTTTTTCAAGTGGATATCGGCACCCCTTCGGTAGAGAAGCTGCAAGCGCTCTCGCAGATTATTCAGGGCGGTGCCATTGCCGGACAACTGTGTGTTCAAACCGACGCCGTCATCCCTCACCGTCAGCCACAAAACACCTTCACGCTTTTCCGCCGACAAGTGTATGCGGCCACCTTCCTTTTTTTTACTCAATCCATGCAAAACCGCGTTTTCGACCAATATTTGCAGAGCCATTTGAGGAATTTGCCAGGATAAGAGCGAATTGTTGACATCAATTTCGTAACTTAGCCGGTCTCCCATGCGGGCCTTTTCCACCTGTAAATAATTATTCACCAATTCCACCTCATCTTTGAGGGAAGTCAGTTCATGGTCGGGATGAGAGAGAACTTTTCGGTAGACGCCCGCCAGGTTGAGGATGATTCCCTCCACCCGGGCCGGCTGTTTGTATACCATATCCGCAACCGTGTTGAGCGTGTTAAAGAGGAAGTGCGGGTTCACCTTGGACTGCAGGGCGGCGAACCGGGTTTCGGCCTCAAGCCGCTTGAGCCGCTCATTTTCCCCGATGGTTCGGGCGAGGTCCATTTTCAGGCGGGCGTGTAAATAGATGAACCAGGAAGCCAGCACACTGATGCCAATAACGGCAATATTGGCCAGGACAAACGCGATGTGCGCCTTGTCAACAGGATGGGGCACTCCCATGGGGCAAACCATTTCGACTATCCGAGGCGCTATGCGGCCCGCAAACAGGAGCACGGCAACGATAGCAACTCCACCGGCAAGAACCTGAAGCCACCTGTTTTTCAGCCATTGTTCGAATAAGGGGGCAAACAAGGTCAGCAACAGGCTGAAGGCCAGGGCCGCCAGA
The DNA here is from genome assembly GCA_021772555.1 of Opitutales bacterium. Lineage (GTDB taxonomy): Bacteria > Verrucomicrobiota > Verrucomicrobiia > Opitutales > UBA2987 > JAJFLU01. The sequence continues at coordinate 7,095 of JAJFLT010000212.1, forward strand.
TTGGTGAACACCAGGATGAGTATCAGTTTATTGGTAAAGGCATGAAATCCCTGACGGGAGAAAGAAAAAACAATAGCGGCTGTCAACCCCAGGATTTGCCATCCACCGAGAAGGAGGGCCCATTCCCTGCCCTTGAGCCTCCATTTTTTACGATGTTCGCTCGGCTGCCCGTTTTGCGGGGAATTTCCCTCAAATGATTGCATCTTATTAAAACCTGTCTCAAAACCGCAGATGAATGATGTTTGTAGCGCCACAGTCGCGAGCTGATGCCACCGTGCCGCTCAAACTCATAATGGCTCTCTGCATCATCATCTTCGAATTTGAGATAGGTTCCAGTGGCCGCGAGTCTTTTAAATACTCAATTTCAAGGTCGTGTTTTCACCCAAGGGACATACACCGTCAATCATTTTGAGTGAGACAGCGATTCCGCCACAAAGCTCCTTGTTGATTGCCAATTTCCGATTTTCTTTTAAAATGACGCTTCGAATGAATAGGCGCATCCAGAAAATTCTATCAAGAGGCACAGTCTTTGCCTGGATTTTGTTTCTTTGTGCATGCGCAACGGAAAACACGTCTCCGGTTCCAGTTACAGGTGATCCCATCGAGAGGGTGACAAATATCGATGGGTTTTTATTCTATGAAAAGCAGCCACTGGACCGGATTTACGACGTTTTGGGTTATGTGGAGGTGGAACAGCCATCGGGGCAAAAAAGGGAGCGGGCTCTGGTCAACCTGCGGACTAAAGCACAGGCTATGGGTGGAAACGCAATCATCAACCTGCAACATGTGGTCGTGCCCCAAGCCACACCGATAAGCGTCCTGGGCGGGACTTCCGCAAGGGATTTCGGACAGTACGGTGGGGCCGACCTGACAGAAACATTTCGCTGGCGAGGAACCGTTGTTCGTCTTAAACCTTAAACATGGGGCAGAATCCGGATTCTGAAAAGACGAGGAATAATGCCGGAACCTCCGGTCTCATCCCTATGCCTTTTTATTTATGAATTTCAGCCAACAACTTCTGTCTGCTTTCGTTGCCGCCTTTTTGACTTTGGCGGGAGACGCCGTGGCTGCACCGGTCAGGGATCAGCACATCGAGGTTGAGCTGGTGGCGGAAACGGCTTCCATCCAACCGGGTCATCCTTTCACGGTTGCTTTGAGAATCCGTCATGATCCGCACTGGCACACCTATTGGGAAAATCCGGGCGATGCCGGCCTCGCCACCACGCTCGACTGGGAACTGCCCGAAGGATTTTCGGCCGGTCCCATCCAGTGGCCCGCTCCCATCATTTTCAAACTGACAGGGTTGACCAATTACGGCTACGAGGGAGAGGTATTTCTCCTGGTGGAGATAACACCGCCGGAAAGCCTGTCCACGGGCGCAAACATCACTTTGCGGGCCGGGACGACTTTTCTTATGTGCGACGATGTCTGCATTCCCGGTAAGGCATCGCTCTCCCTCGCACTGCCCGTTTTGGCAGCACCTCCCCAATGGGATGAAAGGTGGCGGCCCGCCATTGAACGGACGCGGCAAGACCTGCCGCAACCTTTTCGTAAATGGGAAACAGCCGTTTATAGGGATGGAGACAAACTGAGCCTATCCTTAACAGCGCCGGATGATTTCGATCAGGATTTGCAGAAGGTTTATTTTTATTCCTCCGACGCCCAGGTGGATCCCAATGCAGAGCAAAAACTCACACGCCATGATCGGGGGCTCATCCTCGACTTGGTCCGTTCTACTTATGCTGAGGACAAACCCAGCGTGCCAGGAATCCTTGTTACCGAATCCGGCTGGGGTGAAGGAGAAAACGGGACCAAAGCGGTTGTCATTAACGCCGATCTTCAAGATGGCTCGCCGCCGGGCGGTCAATTGTTTTCTAAGTCCACAATGGGACAAAATACAGGGTCTTCCAGTGAAATCCGGGGATTCCCATTTCTGCTCGGTTTGGCCTTTCTGGGAGGGCTCATCCTCAATTTAATGCCCTGCGTATTTCCCGTGCTTGGCTTAAAGATCATGAATTTCGTCAACCGGGCCGGTGAAGATAAAAGCAAAGTCGCCTGGCACGGGATCGTTTTTACGGGTGGCGTGCTGATTTCCTTTTGGATTCTTACCGGAGTTCTAGCCCTTATGAGGGCTGGTGGGCAGGAATTGGGTTGGGGGTTCCAGTTGCAGTCACCGGTTTTCATATTCGTCCTTATGATCATCCTGTTAATTTTTGCCCTCAATTTAAGTGGGCTCTTTGAGGTGGGCTGCTCTCTCTCCGGGGCGGGCGGAAGGCTGACTTCCCGCGGCGGTTGGGGCGGCTCTTTTTTCAGTGGAGTCCTCGCCACCGTGGTGGCAACTCCCTGCGCGGCGCCATTTCTGGCCCCGGCCCTGGGGGCGGCCTTAACCATCGAGACGGGCCGGGCTTTTTTTATTTTCACCTCCATCGGTCTTGGATTATCGATGCCTTACCTGGTTCTTTCGCTCTTTCCGGGCCTGGTCAAAACCCTTCCCAGGCCGGGACCGTGGATGGAAACTTTCCGCCAGGTGATGGCCTTTCCTCTCTATGGGGCCGCCGGTTACCTCCTTTGGGTGATGGCCGGGCAGGTAGATGAAGAGGGCCTGCTGGGGGCGATTTTTGCCCTCGTGGCAATCGCCATTGCGGGCTGGGTACTCGGCCGGTGGGTAAATTCAGAGCGAAAACCGGGAGTCGTTAACATAGCCCGGGTGGGAGCATCTATCCTGTTTCTTTCAGGCATTTATATGGGGTATCCGGTAGTTGGCCAATCCGGGATTGAATGGGAAGAATGGTCTCCCGAAAAAGTGATGCAACTGAGAACCGAAGACCGTCCCGTTTATGTGGACTTTACAGCCCGTTGGTGCGCCACCTGCCAAACCAACAAAAAACTGGTTTTTTCCTCAAAGAAAGTATTGGAAGCTTTCAAGCAGAAAAAAGTTGTGCCCCTGAAGGCGGATTGGACCAATCAGGATGCACGCATCACCAAAGCATTGGCCCGCTTCAACCGGTCCGCCGTCCCCTTCAATATTCTCTATATTCCGGGAATCGAAGACCCCGTTATCCTGCCCGAGGTGCTCACTCCGGGAATCGTTCTGGAAACGCTCGACAAAATCTGAGCGCTTTCGCTATTCATGCCTCATTTGTAATTTGTGGTCTCCGGGCACCGTCCGTTTGGATGGATGCAAAGTTTCCCGGAAGACCCCACAAAAGGATTCAAGGCTTTCCTGTTGGAGGGAATACCAACTGATGGCGCCATCAAATCGATGTTTAACCAACCCTGCCTCTCTTAATTCTTTGAGGTGCCTGGAAACTGTCGGCTGTTTTAAAGGAAGTGACCTTACGATATCTCCGCAAGTGGCCTCTCCATGTTCCAGCAAATAAGAGACAATTGAAATACGGGCAGGATGGGCCAGGGCTTTGGCAAAGTTTGCCAAGGCAACACAACGTGGCGGAAACTCCTCGGTTCTTACACGCATGGCTTTAATATAAAGGTATTACTATTTAAGACCGTTAAATCTTTTGCGCCTGAGTCCTTATCTTCAAGTGGCTGTCACTGAGAAAACTATTGGAAGATTTGCCCGCACCGCTACGGCTTCTCCATTCTTCATGCCGGGCTCGAATTTCCATAACATGGCCGCTTTGACGGCCGCTTCATCGAACTCAAAATTGGTTGATGACTGGACTTTTGCCCTGATGACATTTCCCCGCTGGTCGATCAAGATCAGCAACTCGACTTTGCCTTCGATTTTCTTTGCTCTGAGCGCCATTGGATAAAGGGGTGCAACTCTGACAAATGCTCTGGGCGGCTGATCGAGATCTCGAATTTCAAAGATCTGCATCTCATCTTCAATATTAATAACATTGGCAAAATTGCCGATGAGAGCCGAACCGATTCCCAAAGCATCACCCACGCCCGGGTTGAGGGCAAATTCGAGTTGGTTGAGGTTGATCAGCTCCGCTTCCTGAACCAATTCCGGGGTCTCATTTTTCAGTTCCTCCTCTTTGTCCTGCGGGGGCGGTTCCGGCGGCAGTGAATCCGGTGGAGGCATTGAGAATTCGTTCATGCCAACCTCCTGTTGATTGATAGTTCTACTGGATAAAAACTGCGTAATGGGCATAAGGAGAAAAGTGAGCCCGACCATCGACAATGCTCCCAATAATGAAGGACCCGGAGCGCGATTAATTTGTGGTGCCTGGTAGGAGCGTTGGATGCGTTTTTCTTCAATCCTCTTGCCTGGCAGCGTCGACACCTCTCCACCGTGATTTTGAGAATGCTCAAGTTCTCTACCGTTTAGCGAGAGGCATTCGAAATCACCATTCCCGTTGCATACGCCGTCACGATCCAATGACCCCAGCCTATCTGCCTGTTTCTCGCTACTGCGGTGGTTACAGGCAAGCTGCCTGTCTGGGGTATCGTTGAGGGAATTATTATTTTGCGGAATGTAATCTTTTTTAATGTGCATTTCGATCTCCTCTCTTATTGAAGATTCTAAATATACTATAAACCAAACCTGCCAGATGATCAAATGTCCTAATGATATTACGGAGTATTATAAGTAAAACTGATTATCCTGGAGAGTTTTTGTGGTTGAAACAATTATCAGCCATCTCAGGGTATTGCCAAAGACCCGTTGTTAACTCATAAATATCCTATGTTTGAAAAACTGGCGGACGGGATTTGGGAATACGATGAACCTTTGAAGCTGGCCGGCATCCTTATCGGCCATCGTATGACGGTTATCCGGCTGCCCGGGGGAGGACTTTGGGTACATTCGCCGGCCGATCTGACTCCAGAAATCCGCCAATGGATCGAGGCGACGGGCGACGTAGCCCATGTGGTGGCTCCGAACTGCGTCCACGACCTTTACCTGGAAGAATACCGCAAAGCTTATCCCGAGGCGGTCTTTCACGGCGCCCCAGGGTTGGCCAAACTATGCCCCAATGTGGAATTCAACTCCGTCATCGGTGGACAAATGCCGGAAGATTGCCGGGATGTATTCACCCAGCAACGCATCGGCGGTATGCCCAGAATTAACGAGATCGTCTATTTACACATACCCAGCCGGACTTTGATCGTCACCGACCTGGTGTTCAACATATTGCACCGCGATCGATTATTTGACCGGTTTGTATTCAGGATTAATGGAAACGCCTATGGCCGCCTGGCTCCTTCCGGCCTTTTCAGGTTGGTTATCAAAGATAAAGAGGCGTTTCGCCGTTCGATCCGGAAAATACTGACATGGGATTTTGAGCGAATCATTATGGGCCACGGCGAAGTTGTTCATGGAAACGGCCGGGAGAAACTGGAAATGGCCATTGATTCCACGGTCGGGCTTTAGACGCCCTCTTAGAGGCCTGACGCTCCATCCATGCCAATTATTCAGCTTGTCGGAACAACGGCACGGTCGGTTCGGGTAATGATGTGAAAACGCGACGACAACACCACAGATGCGATGCCCAGGCCAATCAATAAGCCCAGCCAGACGCCCACGCCCTGCAAATCAGCCGTAAATGCCAGACCATAGCTGAGGGGAAGGGCAAATACCCAGTAGCAGATAAAAACCAGGATGGTTGGAACCTTGACATCGGCAATTCCCCGCAACGCCCCCATACTGGCAACCTGCAATCCGTCGAAGACCTGAAACAAAGAGGCCACGACCAGAAATTGAGCCGTTAAAATAACAACCTCCGGCGCTTCCGGGGCATTATTGTCGAGAAAGAACCATGGCAACTGGTGCCGGATAAGAAATATGGTGGCCGCAGTGCAACTCATGAACCCGACGACAAAGAAAAAGCTGCTGAACCCGATCCGCCGAATGGCGGGCCGGTCTTCCCTCCCGGCGGCTTGGCCGACGCGGATGGCCACCGCAAAGGAGGTCCCCAGCGGGATCATGAAAGTCATGGCCGCGATATTGATAGCGATCTGGTGGGCAGCCAGCGAGTTCGTCCCGATCCAGCCCATGAGAATGGCCGCCACCGTGAAGCTGCCGGCTTCAAAGAGAAGTTGAAACCCGGTCGGAACACCGATGGACAGCAATTGGCCAAACAATTTCCGGCTGCAATGGAATATATTGAAAAGAGAACGGCTGATATCATAACGCGATGATCCGATGACTACCGCCGCCATGACCACCATCATAAAAGCCCTCGCCAGCATGGTCGCCAACCCGGCGCCAGCCGCCCCATAGGCAGGCATGCCCAGTTTTCCAAAAATAAGAATCCAGTTGAGAAAGATATTGAGAAAAAAACCGGCGGCCAAAATGGCAAACGGCATCCAGGGGCGGTTGAGGGCCTCGGAATAAGTTCTCAGGCATTGGTAAACAAGGGTGGGAATCAGGGACCAGGCCAGAAAAACTACATAAAGTTTGGAAGTTTCCACCACATCTTCCGGCTGCCCAAAATAATGCAGAAAACCGATATTTGTGTGCATTAAGACCGCCACAGCCAAGGCATACAAAAAGGTGATCACTATGCCGTGCTTGAGGACTTCTCCACTGCGATCATAATTTTTGGCCCCATAAGACTGGGCCACCAAAACCGACACGGCAGAGGCCAACCCATACCCAATAATGAGAAATATGCCCACGATATTGCCCCCGAAAGCGATGGCCGCCAACGGCACAACGCCGACCTGTCCCACCATGGCCGCGTCAATCAGGTGCAAACCCATCTGCCCCAACTGCCCCATAATCATAGGAATCGCCAGGGCAAGCGTTTTACGAATCTCCGTCCAAAAGGGGTTCATGATGGTTGATATTTACAAATTGGTAATGACGATAGCGTGGGTGTGTGTTCGACCGCGAATCGCATAGAATCATCCGTTTTTCAAAAAAACGCGAGTCCACGGTAGTTCGGAAATCCGTGTTATTCCGTTATCGAAAAATGGATGCCGAGGCAGACGGCAAACCGAGGGAGACTGCGATGTTTACGGCGCGGTTTATGCAAATCAAGTAGAATTTCTAAAATAACGATGGAACGAAATCAAATTCAGCTTTTCAATCTTAATATCCGACTGAAGCGGCCTGCAGTTCTACCAAACCTCAAAAATATTTCAAAAATGCTTACCCTTGATTTTTCCAAACAGCGTAAACTGGCGGTTTGTATTCTTTGCTTACTGGCATCATTGAGCTTATTGGCCGGAGAAAACAGCGATCCTGAGGCTGTCAAAAAAGTCGACCTCATGTTGGAGGCCATGGGCGGCAAACAGAATTGGGCCGCTTTAAAGTCTGTTTATATTCGTGCCAAGCACACCGAACCGCAGCTTGAGTTGCCTTATATCAACGAAATCTGGCACTCGATGACCGACCTGAAGCTCAAAATTATGCAGACTGATACAGCCGGCCGAATGCAGGTACGTGTCCTCCTAGTCGATCACGGCTGGGCCAATCGCAAGGGTGCCATCAGTGACCTGAAGGAGGAGGAGATCGAATATTGGCGTTCCTGGTCGGGAAAAAATGTTTACAAAATCATACACCGGCTAGCTGCGGGGGACGATGGTTTGGTTGTTAAAACGGGACCGGAAAATCGCCTCGAAGTATATGATCGCGACGGGAACTTTGTCCTTTGGTTCAGACTGGATGATGAGAACCGTCCGCGCTGGTTTGGCCCGGAAACTGATAGCGGCACGACATTTACCGGTTGGGATATCACCGACGGGATCGTTCGGCCAAAGGGCGGCGCGCCCGACGATGGATCGTTTCAGTACAATATGCTCATTTGGCAACCCTCCAGGGAACCGATCGCCATCGACTTATCCAGACCCGTTTCGGAATCGGAAAAATAACAGGTAGTTCGGTCTCCAATCGGGACTTGCTGGAATCGAAATAAGTCGCCGGGGTAATTCCCTGCGCCGGGAAAGATTTGTCTTTTCAATCATACCCTCCCCGATTGTAGTTAAACCAGACATGGAAAGCAGAATATATTGCGCGGACTGTAATCGGAATAAATTATCGAACACGTTGGGTATTTTTATCTTTCTACTCGTGGTTTTGACTGGGGGAATACCCTCCAAGGCAAGGGCCGCGGAAAATGCCAGGGAAGTGACCCTGCTTTTTACCAATGATTTCGAAAGCGCCTTCGATCCCATACCGGCATACTGGCGCGACGATGTGGAATACCTCGGCGGGGCGGCCCAAATGGCGACTTTGATCGATACCATTCGCCAACGGGAGGAACTGGTTTTTCTTTTTGACGCGGGCGATATTTTTACCGGAATTCTGTCCAAACTGACGGAGGGCGCGGTGCCCATGGAAATGATGATTACGATGGGTTACGACGCCATGGCCATCGGCAATCACGAATTCGAATACGGTTGGGAAAGTTTTGCCGAACAAAAGAGCCGCCTGCCCTTCCCTGTTCTGGGGGCCAACCTTTTTTATGAGGGAACGGATCATCCTTATGCCCAACCGTATGCCATCATCGAGCGGGATGGATTCCGTATCGGGGTTATCGGGATCATCGGGCTGGATGCGCGCACCGCCATCATCCCTTCCCATGTGGCCGGGATAGATTTTCGGGAACCGGTTCCCATCGTGCAAAAGTTGGTGGACAACCTTCGGCCCGAGGTGGATTTGGTTGTCGTCCTCGCTCATCAGGGGAAAACCGCTCCCATGCAAACGGATGATGAAGCCCATGCCGACATCCAGCGGGGCATCGCGGCCGATTACAACATGGCCGGCGCGGTGGAAGGGATCGATGTGCTCTTTTGCGGTCACGCCGACGCGGGCACGGAAGAACCGGTCGTCCACCCGAAGACAGGCACCCTCATCATGCAAACCTACGGCCAAGGAACCCGGCTCGGTTATTTGAAATTAACGTTGGGTATTGGAAATAAGGAAATCCTGTCCCACCATGGCTCCCTTTTGCCAGTAGTGAGCAATGAGTTGAAACCGCATCCAATAATCGCGCAAAAACTAAAAAAATATCGCGACCAATTTCCAGAATTACAGGATACGGTTTTCCATGCCAGGGAACGGCTTTCGCGGGTTTACAATAAGGAATCAGATTTAGGTAACCTTTATGCCGATATTTTACGGGACGTGAGCAAAACTCAAATCGCCTTCATCAACGCGGGTGCCTTGCGCAAGGATTTGCCCCAAGGCGATGTGCCCCTGGCCGATTTGATGGATTCTTTTCCGTTCCAGGACGAGATCGTTATTCTCGAAATGACGGGAAGCCAAATTAAAGATGTCCTGGAGCAATCCCTCACCCTCGAACGCGGAATGCTGCAAGTTTCCGGCCTGAAGGTGGAATACGACATGGGTCGCCCGGAAGGGAACCGTGCTCGTTCCGTATTTGTTGATTATAGCAATGAGGATCTCGATCCCAAGGCCACTTACCGCGTTGCGACCATAGAAATACTGGCCCAAGGGGGTGATCTTTTCAGCGCCTTCCCCCAATCCAAACGGCTAACACCAAAAGGCTCACAACCGTTATTCGCGGACACATTGCAGGAATACCTCGCGAAGAAAAAACTTGTCACAATGCCGACCCGCGGACGGTTAATTTCCGTTATAAGCAAGTAATAAGCAGATACTTTTATTATATATTATAACATATCGGAAAAAGAGTTTAGTTATTGCAACACTCAGGGCGCTGCCCTGAAACCCGTAATCTGGCTTCAATTTTCTATCTCTGATAATCTGTGTATTCTGTGGTTTAAATTCTGGACAGTAGGGGCAGGTGCTAATGAGCAACCACCCCGAGAAGCTCGGCTTTAAGGACCCATTATAATTCATAAGTCGGTATGTTTCGTACTAACGATGCGCCCGCTTTTTCATGGCCCCATTTTCGTTGCTAAATCAGCCTTACTTTATTTGCTAATAATTTCCTCAAGGCAGCCACCACCTCATTTCTAGTGTCGTAACAGTGTCTTGGAATGAGTATTTTCTTGCCCGCGTTAGTGACAATCATAAATATCTCTATATCTCCTCCAGAAGAAACCACAATTTCCTTCACCTCTCTAATCATAATCGAGTTTTCGCGTACTCCCGTCTTGAGATATATTGCATTTTCAGAAATCTCCAAAATGTTTTCAACCTGCTTATTCAATCTTGAAAAATATCTATATAGCTCCCGAATTACCATCCATATAACAATGATACATCCCCCATATCCAGCCCAACCTCCTATCGAATATGGAATAGTGAAAAAAAATGAAATAAATCCTATTCTAAGCAAACTCAAGTGTTTCCTCCAATTGGGTAACCGTGTACTATATTTGTATACAATCGTCATACTAAAACCTGAATACCTACCTACCGCTCTTTAATTGACATCCGGTCGTACTCCCGTTTCCTCCCCAAATATCAGCACCGGAATCAACATTTCGAAACTTTTTGACCAGGAAATACAAATGAGCCAATGTTCATAATTCATATTATTTGGGATCGAAAAACATTTTTGGACCAGTGAGTTTTCACCAGGCTCTATTTTTCAATTCAATATGCAAATAAAAAACCGACCAGACCACACCGACCTCCGGCTGGGGAGGAGTGAGTTTGCAGACTGATGTTGATTCTACCTTGGGGTATCGTGGTGACGAGGACGATGAGTGAGAGGATGAGGAGGATTATTTAAAAAAAAGGCCCGCCCTTTCCTTTCGGAAGGGGCGGGCCATAAGTTCTGGCAACAACCTACTCTCGCACG
>JAJFLT010000213.1 GCA_021772555.1 Opitutales bacterium
GTTGAGAACCAATGTGGGGTTTTTTTGTCTGAAAATTTGCAGGATCCCATATCTCTTCCAGAATTCCTTTCCGATGACTGGTATGGCAGGGACGCAGATGTAACCGCCGTCGAACGGCAGATTCTGCCGGCAGACACCGGATTTTCGCGCAAAGTTTATATTAACCTCCTGCAGAGCAAAGAACAGGTATTCTATTCCATAGTTTTGAGTGGCCGGAATCGAGGATCCATCCACCGCCCGGAGGTCTGCCTCAAAGGTCAAGGTTGGACCATAAAAAACAAACAGGTGCGGGAATTTGAGGTTCCCGAATTCGACGACGGCAAATTATCGGCAACCCTATTGCACATCGAAAAATTGCCCTTGGATAATAAGGGTGAGGCAATCGCAACCCCGGGATTATTTGCCTATTGGTTTGTGGGTGGAGACACGGTGGTCCCTTCCCATTGGGAACGCTTGCTGATAATGGCCAAAGACCGTCTTTTCGGATTTAAGACCCATCGCTGGGCCTATGTGTTTGCCCAGACCACGACGGAAGATGGTGAGGAGGCTGGATTGGCCAGGTTGCAGGAGGTGATTGCCCTTACGGTTCCGGAATTTCAACTGGTCGGTTTTGAAAATGGCGAGGCGGCTACCGGCGAATAGGTATGCATTAGCCGTTTACTAGAACCGATCTCAAATTCGCAGATGAATGATGTTTGTAGCGCCACGGTGGCAGATGCCAGGCGGCTTCGCGCCCAGATGGGCTGGAGCCCTTCGGGCTCGAACCAACGCCGCAGGTGCCACCATGCCGCACAAATCCTTCGGACAGAGGCTATTATGAGTTTGAGCGGCGTTTCGCCGGGGCCGCAGGGCTTCCAGCCCGACAAGCCCCGGCGCGTCTTGCTCATAACACATAATGCTTTCTGCATCATCATCATCGAATTTGAGATAGGTTCTAACACATAAAATTGTTTGCTCTGGTCAGGCGTCCGCGGTATTTATCGGGCTCTTTTTTGGTTAACCTATGAAATCGAGATTGCCATGAGGTATTTATGCACATTCCTATTTTTATTTCTTATTCTTGAATCATCGATGGCCGCAGCCACTTTGTTTAAGAAAAAGGATGAAGCAGAAAAGGAGGCCAAGCGTGATGCCCGCCTGGAAAAGCGGGTGAAGAGCATCAGCGATTATTTTGCCCAGGTCATGGCAAGCCCGGAATCGAAGATACCCTCCGGCCTTTTGCGCAAAGCCGAGGGCATCATCATCATGCGGCAGTTCAAGGCCGGACTCGGCATTGGGGTCAAGGGCGGCGGTGGGATCGCCATGGCCAGAGACGGAAAGACCGGCGAGTGGAGCGCACCGGCGTTTTTGAAAGCCGGGGAGGCCAGCATCGGTCTACAAATCGGCGGCCAGGTGCTCGATTCCGTTTTCTTGCTCATGAATGAGGATGGAATGAATATGCTCGCCCAAACGCAGTTCCGCGTCGGGGTGGACGCGGCGGCCACGGCGGGTCCACACGGGGCCGAGGCGGAGGCCAGGTATACCGGCGAGACCCCCATCCTTGTTTATTCAGATATTGGCGGTCTTTATGCGGGAGCTTCTTTTGAAGGCGGTTTTCTCGTTCCAGACAACAAAGCTAATGCTGCCTATTACAATGATGAGGCCATTCTCATGCGGGAAATACTTTTTCAAAACAAAGTGGAAAAAACGGTTGAAGCCCGGGAATTGATCGAATTGATTGAGCAGCACAGCAAAAAATAAGCGATTTCTTTAACAATACAAACGCATGATAGAAACTAATTACGAAGGACTTAACGCCGAGCAAAAAGAGCTGCTGGACGCTGCGGCCGAGGTCATGGAAACGGCCTACAATCCTTACTCGGGGTTTTTTGTTGGAGCGGCTTTGCGAACGAAAGACGGGCGGATTTTCACCGGTTCCAATGTAGAAAACGCGGCCCACGGATCCATATGTGCGGAACGCTCGGCGATTGTCCGGGCTAATGCCGAAGGTTGCCGCCAGTTTACCGATGTCGCTGTAATTGCGCGAGGGACAGATTTTGACACAAAGGAGGTAACTTCGCCCTGCGGAGCTTGCCGTCAAATGCTTTTTGAGGCAGCCCAGCTAAGCAGCGAAAACTTGAAGGCAATTCTTTCTACCACCAATAAGGACAAGATTGTCCTGACTACTATCGAAGAACTGTTGCCCCTCGGTTTTGGTCCGGGCGACCTCGGTATCGACCTGGAAAGATTTCGTTAAACCCGATCAGTAAACGAGGATTTCCTCGTTTTCGAAACCCGTTTCACCTGACTTGGTTCCCCCGCCTGGAACCAAGGGGTAGCGGTAAATCTTACCCTGGTAGTTGCGCAGGATGATTTCAGTATCGGTGATTTTCTGCACGAACTCCGGGTTGAGTGGAATTTTCCCGCCGCCGCCGGGGGCGTCGACGACCAATTGCGGCAGGGCGTAGCCGGTGGTGTGGCCGCGCAAACCGCGAATAATATCGAGGCCCTTTTCCACCGTGGTACGCAGGTGGGCGCTGCCGGTGATCAAGTCGCATTGGTAAAGGTAATAGGGCCGCACACGCATCATCAAAAGCCGATGGAGAAGCGACCGCATGGTGTCGGTCTCATCGTTCACACCACGGAGGAGAACGGATTGGTTGCCCAAAGGAACCCCCGCATAGGACATTTGTTCGCAAGCGTCCTTCAATTCCAGGGTGCACTCCTTGGGATGGTTGACATGGATGCTCATCCAGATAGGCCCGTGTTTGCGGAAAATTTCACATAACTCCGGTGTAATTCGTTGGGGTAAAAATACCGGAATCCTCGACCCGATGCGGATGAATTCGACATGGGGAATGGCCCGCAGGCGACCCAAGAGGTAGTCGATCTTGCGGTCGGAGAGCAGCAGAGGGTCCCCCCCGCTGAGAAGGACGTCACGGATTTCGGGGTGCTCCTCGATATATTTGAGTCCGCTTTCGAACTCGGGATGAAAATTGTAATCCTGGGCGTTGGAAACCAGGCGGCTACGGGTGCAATACCGGCAGTAGGCGGCGCAGCGGTCGGTCACCAGAAAAAGCACGCGGTCCGGGTAGCGGTGCACGAGGCCCTCTACCGCCATCGAGCCATCCTCGCCCAGAGGATCGAGAAGCTCATCGGGTGCTGTGGTGAGTTCCTCCCCTCTCGGTATCATTTGACGTCGAACGGGACAATCGGGGTCGTCGGCATCGATGAGGTTGAAAAAGTAAGGAGTTATGGCCAGGGCCAGCTTCTGGTTGGCAAAGCGGCAGCCGGCTTTTTCCTCGGGCGTCAAATCGATGAATTTTTCCAGTTGGTCGATGCTGGTAAGCCGGTTTTTCAACTGCCACTTCCAGTCGTTCCATTGTTTGGCCGGGGTATCGGCCCAAAGCCCCTGGCCCCGATGCCAATTTGAAGTCTGATCGTGTGGATACATAAATCTCGGGAAACGAATATTGCCCTCAGGCACATTCCAAACCATGCAATTAAGAGACAACCTAAAGAATTGACATATTTAAAATTGTCAATACGTTTTTGAATATTAAATAATCCCTGAAAATGAGGTCAAAGGATTGACGGTGTTCTCACTGGAGGGTTATTAGAACCTATCTCAAATTCGAAGATGATGATGCAGAGAGCCATTATGTGTTATGAGCAAGGCGCGCCGGGACGTGCCGGGCGGGAAGCCCTGCTGCCCCGACGGAACGCCGCTCAAACTCATAATAGCCTCTGTCCGAAGGATTTGTGCGGCACGGTGGCACCTGCGGCGTCCGCTCGCGCCCGAAGGGCTCCAGCCCATCTGGGCGCGAAGCCGCCTGGCATCTGCTACCGCGGCGCAACAAACATCATTCATCCGCGAATTTGAGATAGGTTCTAACATGCGGGTTGGACTCACTGGAGGCATCGGCTGTGGCAAATCGGAGGTGCTTCGCCTCCTGGCCGAAACGGGAGCGCTCTGTATCGATTGTGACAGGATCGTGGCGGAGTTGCTCGACGGCGATACAGTCGTGCGCGAGGCCCTGCGCGAACGCTTCGGTTCATCCGTTTTCCACCGGCCAGGAACCGTTGACAGAGCCTTTCTTTCCGCTAGGGTATTTGCCCATACACCCCACCGGTTGTGGCTGGAAAATCTGTTGCATCCGCTGGTGCGGCAGGAATGGGAGTTGCGGTTGGCAAGGCATTCAGGACCTCTTGCCGTCGTAGAAATTCCACTCCTTTTTGAAAAAAAGCTTGAAAAACTATTTCAAATAACTGTTTGTGTAACAGCGAGCCTCGCCACCCGATTACGCAGAGGCGGGGTCAGGGGCCTGACCAGGGAGCAATTATTGGCCAGAAATGCCCTCCAATTGCCCCTTTCCGACAAGGTAAAGCGCGCTGATTACGTGATCTCCAACAACGGTTCAAGAGAGTTTCTACGCAATCAGGTTTTGCTGCTCAGCCCACTATTACACAAGATTTAATAAAACGAGCCGCCAATATTAATAAATGCCGCCGAAGCTGATTCGCGGGCAAGTAATTTTGCCCTCGCCAGCCCAAGCAGCCGTCATCATGCCCGAATCACAAAAACTGGAAACCTCCGGCCAATCGGTCGCCGCCATCGAAAAAGAATCCCCCGATTCGCCGAAAGCAAAGAAGGAATCGGGCGGGGCCTCCCCTCCGGCCAAAGAACCGGCCCGACCGGACACTGCGGAAATGGGAAAAACGTCTTCCGGGGAGAGTGGCTCGGAAGAGAAACCACAGCCCCATCGTGAAAGGCATGGCGGCAAGGACCGCAACAAATACCAAAAGGGCAATCGTTCCAATAACCAAAATTATCAAAAGAAATACCCCAAAAAGAAATCCCCCCAGAGGCCTTTTTCCAAAAAGAAGAATAAATTCTCAACTGGCCGTGGCAGGAATGATTTTTATGGTACGGTTGAGGGGCCCTCAATAAATGTTGGAAATTTGCCCCATTTTGAGGTTCTCGAAGATTTGACGGAAATGGCCAAACTGTGCCAGGAAATTTCCGGCGGGGGGGAGCCATTGTCACTTAACCCGCTAATGGCCATGCCCCTGACCCAATTGGTCGAAGAGTCCCAAAAACTCGGCGTGGAAATGAACTCCGCACCCAATCGCAGCCAATTGGTGGACAAAATTATCAATCGTTGCAGCGAGCAAAAAATTCCCGTCCATGTTGAGGGCGCCCTGGAAACGACCCAGGATGGTTACGGCCTCCTCGTTTACGGAACCGACAATTACAAAATCAAGCCGCAAAACGCCTTCGTGCCCCGATCCGTCATTCGCAAATACGGGCTTTCCCGCGGTCATTTGGTGCAGGCCCAGGTGCACCCGCACCGGGTGGGCGAAACCTGTCCCTTCGTCGTCGCCATCAACTCCCTCATGGGACACCCTTTGCAGGAGGCCCTCAAGACCGAACCCTTCGAAGATTTGGTCCCCTATTATCCCCTTGAGCGCATCCTTCTGGAAACCGCGCCGGATGTTTCCTGGGACAACCTTTCCATGCGCGTGGTGGACATGCTCACCCCCATCGGGTTCGGCC
Source organism: Opitutales bacterium (assembly GCA_021772555.1). GTDB lineage: Bacteria > Verrucomicrobiota > Verrucomicrobiia > Opitutales > UBA2987 > JAJFLU01. Next base: position 5,537 of record JAJFLT010000213.1, read on the forward strand.
AGCGCGGGCTCATCGTAGCCCCGCCCCGCACCGGTAAAACCGTCATCCTGCAATGCATCGCCAATGCCATCGCCCGCAACTACCCGGAGGCCCATCTCATTGTCCTGCTGGTGGACGAAAGGCCGGAAGAAGTCACCGATTTTCAGCGACAGGTAGTCGGCGAGGTCATCAGTTCCACTTTCGACCAGTCGGCCGAGAGCCATGTCCACGCCGCCGAAATGGTGATCGAAAAATCGCGCCGCATGGTTGAGGATGGGCGCAAAGTGGTCATCTTGCTCGATTCCATCACCCGGCTGGCCCGCGCCTACAATACTACCATGCCCAGCAGCGGGAAAATCCTTTCCGGCGGTGTCGAAGCCAGCGCCCTGCAAAAACCGAAACGCTTTTTCGGTTCCGCCCGCAACATCGAAAATGGCGGTAGCCTGACCATCCTGGCCACCGCTCTGATCGATACCGGCAGCCGCATGGACGAGGTTATTTTCGAGGAATTCAAAGGCACCGGGAATATGGAACTGCATCTCGACCGCGCACTCGTGGACAAGCGCATATATCCGGCCATCAACCTCGAACAGAGCGGCACCCGCAAGGAGGAATTACTTTACCATCCGGACGAAATGAACAAAATTTATTCCCTCCGGCGGGCTATG
>JAJFLT010000214.1 GCA_021772555.1 Opitutales bacterium
TTTCGCATGGACCCGGATGTGCCCCTCATCATTCCGGAAATCAATCCCCATGCAGCGGGAAACCACAAGGGCCTGATCGCCAACCCGAATTGTTCGACCGCGGTGGCATTGATGGGGCTATTCCCTCTGCATCGGTTATTCGGAGTGAAGCGATTTTTTGCTGCAACCTATCAGGCCGTTTCCGGTTCCGGGGCGGCGGCGATTGATGAACTGGACAAGCAGACACGCGATTGGGCTGTCGGTAATGAGATCGCAAATGAGGTTTACCCACACCAGATTGCTTTCAACGTATTGCCCCATGTGGATGTATTTCTGGAAGACGGCTACACCCGGGAAGAGTTGAAAATGCGCAATGAGAGCGCCAAGATTATGGAGATTCCCGACCTGCGGGCTTCTACCACTTGTGTGCGTGTGCCGGTATTTCGTGCCCATTCGGTGGCCATCAATGCGGAATTTGGAAAACCTGTCGATTTGGAGGAAGCCCGCCGGGCCATCGCCGATTTTCCAGGCAGCGAACTGGTCGATAATCCCGAAAACAACGAATACCCAATGCCTCTGAACTATCAGGGGAAGGTTCCCTGCGGGGTCGGGCGCCTGCGCATAGACAGCGCATTCGAAAACGGTATTTCTCTTTGGGTAACCGGAGATCAATTGTGGAAAGGGGCGGCCCTCAACACCGTCCAGATCGCTGAATTACTGCATGAAAAAGGACTCGTGGGGATAGGCGCGGCGGTTTCAAGCCAGTAAATCGCTTTACTTGAAAGAAACATTAAAGATTGCAAATTTCCGGCGGTGGGTTTCCTTTGTTGGCAATATATCGGGCTTGTAGCTCAGTTGGTTAGAGCGCCACGTTTACACCGTGGATGTCGGCGGTTCGAGTCCGTCCAGGCCCACCATTGAGATCGGTTCTAGTTATGCTGCCCGAGGTAAAGGCGTTGATTGATCATTACAAGTTTGAGCCCTTACCGGTGGAGGGCACTTTGTTTACGTCCACTTATCGCTCGGAAATGGAAATGCCGGATGGCGGTCCGGTGGGAACGGCGATTATTGGCATGTATTGCGACAATCCGCATAGTGTTTCCTGTTTTCATAAACTCCCTTGGGATGAAATTTGGCATTTCTATGGGGGCGACCCACTTCGGCTGGTGCTCTTGCACCCGGATGGCTCCAGCGAAGATGTCATTATGGGTTCCGATCCGTTGGCCGGCCAGGTTGTCCAGTACGTTATTCCCGCTGAATCATGGCAGGCGGGACATTTGGTTAAAGGTGGGCGTTATTCACTTTTCGGCAACACAATGGCCCCTGGTTTCACTAGTGCCACTTTCGAGGCAGAAACGGCCCAAAACCTGATCGCAGGATGGCCGGACCGGGCCGAAGATATCCGGGAACTTGACTGTCGTGGCACGGAATTGAGGATGCCCGGCGACTTTGCCACTTAGCAAGCCACCGAGCTTGATTCGAATTTTTCAATCATACAGTTGCCTGAGTCGTTTGTGTTCCCGGAACGTTTGGGAGAACCTCGTAACCCGACAAGTCCAGAACGGAATGATTATTGGGATTAACGCCGATATTATCCTATAATCGGTAATACTGCTCGGCGTTGTCGTGAAAGAGGGCGGCCTTTTCATCATCCGAAAAGTCGGCCGTTATTTCCTTGAAGGCGTCCCAGACGGCATCGAAAGAAGAGAATAGTTTGTCCACCGGGAAATTACTGGCAAACATGCAGCGCTCGACCCCGAAGTCTTCGATCGCATGAAGAACAAAGGGCCGGATACTCTGGACCGTCCACTGCCGGTCACACATACCGAGTCCGGAGATTTTGACGACCATATTGGGACAATCGGCCAGGGTTTGCATGCCCCGCCGCCAGGCCTGCAGGCTTTCCTCGTCGCGGTCGGCTGGCATCCCGGTGTGGTTGAGGATGAACAAAATATCGGGGTTTTCCCTGGCCAGCGAAACGGCATCATCCATTTGGTGGTAATATAGCTGGAGATCGAATGAGAGATGGTGCTTTTTGAGCAGAGAAAAATTCTTTCTCCAGGCGGCGTCCTTGAGGTAGTCCCGGTCGGCATGGTTGAAGCGTGGATTGTCGTGCACATTGAGGATTTGCCGTATTCCCCGGATATTGGGATAACGGCAGTGCCCTTCGAGGGTTTCCTCGATATTGGTTTCAGCAAAATTGGCGTAGGCGATGATGCCGTTGGGGAAACCGCCGGAGCCCGGAGCATCTGCCACCGATTGCAGCCATTTCGTCTCTTCAACCGGGCGCGTGGGATCGTGTTCGCACTGCACATGGACGGATTTTACGACATGCTGGTTTTTAAAGTCGTCAAGAAGATCGGCAGTGAGATAGTTGCGGATTAGGTCGGCCGGTTTTCCCCAAAGCACTTCGACCGTTTCATCGGCCTGCATCCAGGGGTAGTTGCCGCCTTCTTCTCTCCAGAGATGATGGTGTGGATCGATTACTTTCATGGTTTCAAATCGATAAGATTGTGCAAATCCTGTTCCGCCAGGGTTAAGGGATGCGTTTTGATCCCCTCGACCAGTTTATTGAAAACAGGGTAGCCCTCTTTTTCCTCATCCGCCCACTCCTTGGCGAAACCCCCATTGCGGATATGTTCCAGTGCCTCCTGCATGCGGGTTTTTGAAGTTTCCGAATAGGCTTTGGGAGTGCGGCTGAGCGTTCCGTATTGGGAAGTGCGCGAATGAAGAACGACCAGCTGTTGCAAATATCCCAATTCAGCTGCTGCTTTCATAATTTCGGCCACTTCGCCGGAGCCGTACATTTCGAGCGCGAGCATACGCGGGTCGAAGCCGGCTTCCCTGAGAACATCGAAGGCCGTCAAAAAAGCCTGCGAGAAGACCGGAAAAAATGCTTGTTCCATGAATAGATCCAGGACGGTTTCCTGTTCGAAGGTGGTTTCGATGACGCCAGCCTTGGTCGCTCCAATCCCCTTGGCCACTGCCAGCATGGTTTCATGGCATCGCCCGGAACCGTCTTGCCCGAGGGCTACGTAAGCGGGCGCACCGGTGCCTTTTACATAGCTTTCCCGAACAATCGCGCCGACCATGCGGGGAGCCACCATGAAGAC
>JAJFLT010000215.1 GCA_021772555.1 Opitutales bacterium
TGACCGGTCAACCATGGGCTGGCGCGGACATGTCGGGGTCGTCACGGCGCTCCTTCGCAATGCGCCCTTTGACCCCCATAATAGTGTAATCATGGTTTGCGGACCAGAGATCATGATGCGTTTTTCGGTGCAGGAACTGCAGCGCCGCGGTCTCAGTGAGGAAGATATTTATATCTCCATGGAACGAAACATGAAATGCGCCATCGGGCATTGCGGCCATTGCCAGTATGGTCCCGAATTCATCTGCAAGGACGGGCCGGTCTTTCCCTATAAACGCATTTCCAACCTGTTAGGGACGCGGGAGTTGTAAAAATGATTCAAGCACGAAAACCCAAATTAGCCGTATGGAAATTCGCCTCTTGTGATGGATGCCAGTTAAGCCTGCTCGATTGCGAAGACGAACTTCTGACCGTGGCTGGAGCCGTTGACATCGCCAATTTTCCGGAGGCTTCCCGAGCAGTCGCCAAAGGTCCTTACGATATTTCACTAGTGGAGGGTTCTATAACGACTCCTCATGACGCCGAAAGGATTCACAAGATTCGGCGCGACTCCAAGTGCCTCATTACCATCGGCGCTTGCGCCACGGCGGGAGGTATTCAGGCATTGCGTAATTTCAGGGATGTAAAGGAATTTGTGTCCATTGTTTACGCCCATCCGGAATACATCGAAACACTAAAAAAATCCACTCCTATCGCCGAGCATGTTTTCGTCGACTTCGAACTTCGGGGCTGCCCCGTCAACAAAATGCAGTTGGTCGAGGTACTTAATGCTTTTCTCAATGGCCGAAGTCCGATTACGCCGAAGCACAGCGTCTGCATGGAATGCAAGATGAGGGGCGCAATCTGTGTTATGACGGCCAGGGGAATCCCTTGCCTGGGACCCGTTACTCAGGCCGGTTGCGGAGCCCTCTGCCCAGCTTACAATCGCGGATGTTATGGCTGCTTCGGGCCCATGGAAACTCCCAACACCCGGTCCCTCAGTGACTGGTGGGAACAATTGGGGGTGACCGATCCCGACCTGGTGCGGGCCTTTCGAGGGTTTAACGCCTATGCGGAGGAATTTCGAAAAGAGAGCGAAGCTCATGAAGCCTAAGAATCGTATAAACAAAAACATTACCAAAAATAGCACAAACGGTAACCAGCGGAGAAGAATCAAGGTCAACTACATGGCCCGGGTGGAGGGCGAAGGCGGCCTGGATATCAGGATTCGGAACGACAAGGTGACCGATGTAAAGCTACGCATTTTCGAGCCTCCCCGGTTCTTTGAGGCTTTCCTGCGTGACCGGAAGTTCACCGAGGCGCCCGACATCACGGCCCGGATTTGCGGCATCTGCCCCATCGCCTACCAGATGAGTTCCGTCCACGCCATGGAGAATGCCCTCGGCGTTACCATCGGCGGACCGATTCGGGAGCTGCGCCGCTTAATTTACTGTGGCGAGTGGATTGAGAGCCATGTCCTGCACGTGGCCATGCTCCATGCACCCGATTTTCTGGGTTATCAGGATGCCATCGCCATGGCCAAAGATCACCCCGATATCGTTAAAAACGCATTGCAGTTGAAAAAAATCGGCAATGACCTCGTGACGATATTGGGCGGGCGCGAAATACATCCCATCAACGTGCGATTGGGCGGATTCTACCGGGCTCCAGCCAGGAGCGAGTTTAATGAAATCAGGGAAAAACTGAATTGGGCCCTGGAGACGGCCATGGGTATGGTGCGGTGGACGGCGACGCTGCCTTTTCCCGACTTTGAGCAGGACTATGTCTTTGTTTCCCTGCGCCATCCGCAGGAATACCCTTTCAACGAAGGACGCCTTGTATCCAATGACGGCCTGGATATTGCCATCGATGAGTTTTCTCAACATTTCGAGGAGAACCATGTGGTACATTCCACCTCACTGCATTGCCTGAAAAAGGATTCCGGCAACTACTTTGTCGGTCCGCAGGCCCGATACAGTCTCAACTTCGACCGGCTCACCCCGTTGGCACAGGAGGAGGCCCTCAAGGCGGGCCTGGGCAAAACATGCCGCAACCCCTTCAAGAGCATAATCGTGCGCTGCGTGGAAACCCTCTGGGCGGTCCAGGAGGCGATCCGGATTATCGACAACTATGAAATGCCGGATAGCCCGGCGGTGGAACTGGAACCGCGCGCGGCCACCGGGCACGGCTGTTCGGAAGCTCCGCGCGGCATCCTCTATCATCGTTACAGGATCGATGACGAAGGCCTCATCAAAGACGCTGAAATCGTCCCACCGACTTCACAAAATCAGGCCACCATCGAAAGCGATCTCCGCACGATGATTCCCAAATTCATTTACCTTGAAGATGAAAAACTGAAATGGCAGTGCGAACAGGCCGTCCGCAATTACGACCCGTGCATTTCCTGCTCCTGTCATTTCCTGCGCTTGAATCTCGACCGGGACGGTGCCATGGTTTCCTTGCCATGACGGAATTCTCAACACAATCGATCCTTGTTATCGGCATCGGCAACTCTATGCGCGGTGACGATGCCGCGGGTTTGGAAATTGCCCGAAAGATATCCAGCCGGGGTCATGGGGTAATAACGGTCAAGGAAGAATCCGGCGAAGCGGCGGGCCTGTTCGAGGCCTGGGGTGGATGGGATTCGGTCATCCTCCTAGATGCCGTCTGCTCCGGCGCGAAGCCCGGAACGATTTTTCAATTAGACCTGATCAAAGATGCCGTCCCTCGGGATTGGACAAATTATTCCACTCATTCAATGGGCCTGGCGGAGTCGCTTGAACTTGCGCGGGCTCTGGGTGAACTGCCGGAACAGGTTTCATTTATCGGCATCGAAGGGGTGAATTTTGAAATTGGTCAGGACCTCTCCTCTAAAGTGCGCGAAGCCCTCGATCGGGCGGTGGACCGGGTTTTGGAAATCGCTGGCATACCAGAGAATACCGGTTTTGCCTCTCCAATATTAGAAAGCAAAGGAAAGGATTAAACCATGCACGAATTTTCTCTTCTCGCCGATCTGATGAAAAAAATTGATCACGTTGTCAAGGAACAGGACGCCGAGCAGGCTGCCGTCATAACCGTTAAACTGGGCGCCCTGTCCCACATTTCGGCAGATCATTTTCGAGAACATTTCGACCACGCCAAACGCGGGACTGTGGCTGAAAAGGCTCGCCTTGAAGTCATTACTCTGGACGACGAAACCGATGAGCATGCCCAGGAGATTTTTCTCGATAGCCTGGAAGTGGAGTAACCAATGAATATGATGGACGCGCCGACTCTGGCTGGATTAAGCGCAGGAAAAAAACTAAGGGCACGCATAAAAGTCAAAGGCGCTGTCCAGGGTGTTGGTTTTCGCCCCTTCATTTATCGTCTTGCCCACCAACTCGATCTGGACGGATGGGTCCTCAACTCGCCCCAGGGGGTTGTTATCGAAGCGGAGGGGGAACCGGCAACTTTGCAAGAATTTCTGTCGCTTATTCGTTCCGATTTACCCCCGCACGCCACCATTCGGAGCTTCCGGCACACGTTCCTTGAACCCTGCGGTTTTAACGGTTTTGAAGTAAGGACGAGCGATTCCGGCGGCCAAAAGAGCGCTCTTATCCTGCCCGACATCGCCACCTGCCCGGAATGCCTGGAGGAACTTTTTGATTCCACCAACCGCCGTTATCGCTACCCCTTCATCAATTGCACCCATTGCGGACCGCGCTACAGCATCATCGAAGCCCTCCCCTATGACAGGGGGCAAACGACGATGAAACACTTCGTCCTCTGCCCTGCCTGCCGGGTCGAATATGAGGATCCCGCCAACCGCCGTTTTCACGCCCAGCCCAACGCCTGCCCCCAATGCGGCCCCCACCTCCAGCTTTGGGATGAGAATGGTAAAACCCTGAGTGAAAAAAATGATGCCCTTCTGCAAGCCGCTAAAAATTTACTCAATGGAACGATTTTAGCCCTCAAGGGAATCGGTGGATTTCAACTCCTGGCGGATGCCCGCAATGAAAAAGCCGTGAAACTGCTGAGAAAAAGAAAAGGGCGGGATGAAAAACCCTTCGCCCTCATGTTCCCATCATTGGAGGCGGTTAAGGAAATTTGTGAAATCTCGAAACAGGAAGCGGCGCTTCTCTTATCGCCTGAATCCCCCATAACCCTTTTGCAAAAGAAGGCCTCTGGCAAAAATCTGTTGGCCGATAGCATCGCACCAGGAAACCCTCAACTCGGTGTCATGCTGCCCTACTCCCCGCTGCACCACCTTCTCATGACTGAACTCGGGATTCCGGTCGTTGCAACCAGTGGAAACCGTTCCGAGGAACCGATCTGCACGGACAACCGGGAGGCCATGAAACGCCTTTCCGGCATCGCCGACAGCTATCTTGTCCACGATCGGCCAATTGCCCGCCATGTCGACGATTCCGTCGTAAGGGTTCTCCTGGACCATACTCAGATCCTGCGGCGTGCACGGGGTTACGCTCCACTCCCCATTTATGTGAATAAAAAAATGCCGCCTGCCATCGCGATGGGAGGGCATCTAAAAAATACCGTTGCCGTGTCTCGTGGAGAAGAAATTTTTGTCAGCCAACATTTGGGAGACCTCGATAATCGGGAGACATTTTCCGCCTTCCGCTCGGTATTGGCGGATTTACAAAGAATGTATGATTTCCAGCCCGAACAGGTTGTCTGCGATTGCCACCCCGATTACCTTTCGACGCAACATGCCGAACAATTGGGGCTCCCCGTAATTTCGGTTCAGCATCATATCGCTCATGTCTTCGCCTGCATGGCCGAACATAATCTCGAAGGCAATGTATTGGGCGCATCCTGGGACGGCACCGGATACGGGTTGGATGGCACCGTGTGGGGCGGTGAATTTTTTAGTGTTTCCCAAAATACCGTACAACGTGTTGCTCATCTGAGAACTTTTCCTCTCCCCGGCGCTGAATCCGCCGTCCGCGAACCGCGTCGATGCGCGCTCGGTTTGCTTTTTGAAACAACGGGCCATTTTTCCGGAATGGCATCTGACTTGCCTCCTTTCCAGGCTTTCAAGTCCTCTGAACTCGAAGTTCTGACAACCGCTTTACAAAGAAAAATAAACAGCCCCACGACTTCGAGCGCGGGTCGTCTTTTCGATGCTGTGGCCTCCTTGACCGGTGTCCGGCAGGTAACCAACTTCGAAGGGCAGGCGGCCATGGACTTGGAATATGCCTCAAAGGGCGAAGGAAGTGAGGAATGCTATAAGTTTAAGCTTTCACCTAAACCGGGCGAACATTCGCATCCGGTTTGGCTACTGGATTGGCGGCCGATGATCCTGGATATCCTTAATGAATTAAGAGCGAAAACCCCTGTCGGTTTGATTTCCCGGAAGTTTCATAATACATTGGTAGAGATGATTGTGCAGACAGCAAAAAAACTCGAAATCAAAGACATCGTTCTAACGGGAGGTTGTTTTCAAAACCAAACACTGGCCGAGAAAACTGTGTGGCGTCTCCGGGAGGAGGGATTTCGCCCTTATTGGCACCAGCGTATTCCACCCAACGATGGCGGCATCTCGGTTGGCCAGATTGTCGCCGCCAGCAGAAAATTAACCGTCGTTTAATTTATTTAGTTTAATGTGCCTCGCAATACCAGGCAGGATAGCCGAAATAACGGACCCATCGGAGATAACCCGGCGGGGAATCGTCGATTTCGAAGGTATCAGAAAATCCGTCAATCTCGCTTTTGTTCCCGATGCGAAGGAAAACGATTATGTCCTCGTCCATGTTGGATTCGCCATTACCCGGATTGATGAATCCAAAGCCCGGCAGGTTTTCGAATCTCTCCGTGAATTGGAGGCCCTGGATGAACTCGAGCCACCGGGGGTGTCTGAACCCGAACTTGAACCTGAGACTGAAACATTGTGAAATACCTGGACGAGTATCGCGACGGGGAAGCGGTCAGACGGTTCGCTGACGCCATCCGGAAAATAACGACCAGACCCTGGACCCTGATGGAGATTTGCGGCGGTCAGACTCATTCCATTGTTCGTTTCGGCCTCGACGAACTACTTCCGGAACAGATCAGTCTTGTTCACGGGCCGGGATGCCCGGTTTGCGTGACACCGGTTGAGCTTATCGACAAAGCCATCGAAATTGCCTCCCACCCCAAAGCCATACTTTGCTCCTTTGGAGACATGCTGCGGGTTCCCGGAACTCGCGGGGATCTCTTTTCAGCTAAAGCCAATGGGGGTGATGTTCGGTTTGTTTACTCACCGCTCGACGCCCTAGACATCGCCCGCAAAAACAGGTATCGGCAGGTGGTGTTCTTTGCCGTAGGGTTCGAGACCACCGCCCCGGCCAATGCCATGGCCGTTTATCAGGCCCACCGGGAGGGAATCGAAAATTTTTCACTGCTCGTTTCCCATGTGCTCGTCCCCCCGGCCATGGAAGCCCTCCTCTCGGCGGCCGATAACCGTGTGCAGGGTTTTCTCGCCGCCGGTCACGTCTGTGCCATCATGGGGGAAGAGGAATATAAACCGATTGCCGACCGTTATTCCGTGCCCATTGTTATAACCGGATTCGAACCTCTGGATATCATGGAGGGGATTCATATATGTGTAAAACAACTGGAAACCGGCCTGTCGCTGGTCGACAATCAATACGCTCGCTCCGTGCGCAAAGAGGGAAATGTTCACGCCCGGCGCATGATTGAGGAAGTATTTGAAGTCATCCCCAGAAAATGGCGCGGCCTGGGGACGATTCCCCAAAGCGGACTTGGGTTGCGCGGGGACTATAAGGCCTTCGATGCCGAAGAGCGCTTCTCCCTCTCGAAAATATCGGCGGAAGAATCGACTGAGTGTATTGCCGGGGAAATATTACGCGGAGTTAAAAAACCGCACCAGTGTTCTGCCTTTGGAAATCGCTGCACACCGGACAAACCGCTCGGTGCCCCCATGGTTTCTTCAGAAGGAGCCTGCGCCGCCTACTATCGCCACCGCCTGATAACCGTTTGATTAAAATCGATGCCTGAACAACCTAATCTGGTTTGTCCGATCCCGATCAAGGATTACCCTAAGGTTGTCCTCGCCCACGGCGGGGGCGGCAGTTTTACGCATGATTTGATCGAAAAAATGTTCCTCCCGGCCTTCGAGAATCCAACGCTCTCCCGGCTTCATGACGGGGCCGTTTTTACGACCGATTCCGGGCGAATGGCTTTTTCTACCGATTCCCATGTTGTCTCGCCGTTATTTTTCCCGGGCGGAGATATCGGGTCCCTCTCTGTCTATGGAACGGTTAACGACCTCGCCATGTGCGGAGCGCGTCCCCAATACTTGAGTGCCGGATTCATCCTCGAAGAGGGCCTTCCCATGGAGACACTTTGGAAGATCATTCAGTCCATGAGCCGCGCCGCTCAAGAAACCGGGTGTCAAATCGTGACCGGCGATACGAAAGTCGTGGATAAAGGAAAAGGAGACGGTGTTTTTATCAATACATCAGGCGTCGGGATTATCGAGCATGACCGCAACATCGATCCGACCGAAGTCCACCCTGGAGATGCAGTCCTGGTTTCCGGGGATATCGGTCGCCACGGTATGGCCGTCATGGCGGTCCGGGAAGGAATCGAATTTGAGACAACCTTGCAGAGCGATTGCGCTTCCCTGGCAGAACTTGTGCAGGATTTGCTGAAGGCAAACGTGCCGGTCCATTGTTTGCGTGATTTAACTCGCGGCGGATTGGCCACCGCCATGGTCGAAATCGCCCAAACCTCCGGTTACTCCATTCATCTTGATGAAAACTGGATTCCCCTCTGCCGTGAAGTTTCCTCAGCTTGTGAACTTCTGGGCCTCGACCCGCTTTATGTTGCCAATGAAGGTCGACTGGCCGCCTTTGTTCCCTCTGCCTATGCCGAACGTGCCCTCCAGGTAATGCATGCCTCCCCGCAGGGAGAAAGCGCCTCGATCATTGGCCGGGTAGCCAAAGAGGAAGCAGGACTGGTAACCATGACAAACGATTTAGGAACGAGTCGCCTTATCACCCGATTGAGTGGGGAACAGCTTCCCCGCATTTGCTGAGCGCTTTCAGTGTCTTCAAGCGCGAGAATTCGACCCGATTGATGGCCACCTGCGCCGTGGTGGGCAGGGAGTCGTTAAATTGTATATCCTGGGTAGAGTAGAAGGCGAAGACACTTTCAATTTAGTTGTGAATCCACTTAAAGGGCGTCAAAAACCACTCTTGAAATTTATGGAGCAATCGCTTGCAATGGATTAAGAACCTATCTCAAATTCGCAGATGAATGATGTTTGTAGCGCCACGGTGTCAGATGCCAGGCGGTTTCGCGCCCAGATGGGCTGGAGCCCTTCGGGCGCGAGCTGACGCCGCAGGTGCCACCGTGCCGCACAAATCCTTCGGACAGAGGCCACTATGAGTTTGAGCGGCGTTCCGTCGGGACACCAGGGCTTCCAGCCCGGCACGTCCCGGCGCGCCTTGCTCATAATGCATAATTGCTCTCTGCATCGTCATCTGCGAATATGAGATAGGTTGGCTTTGTTGAAAAGCTCTTGTACAAATGAGAAAAAGTGTTAGGTTGTGTAAGCATGAGCGAAGTAGGACTTGTGCCATTTGCCAAAATAGCGCTGCAGGTGTGTGAAGAGGTGATCGCCCCTTACAGCC
>JAJFLT010000216.1 GCA_021772555.1 Opitutales bacterium
GTCCCACGGCACCACCCGTCGCGGTCGGCGCAGGTGGTTGAGGAAGGCGTTGTAGGCGATCCTGTAGAGCCAGGTGCCGAATTTGGATTTTCCCTTGAATTTGTCCAGAGAGCGGTAGGCGCGAATAAAAGTGATTTGCGCCAAATCGTCGGCCAATGTCTCGTTGCCGTTGGTGAGCCTGCGGTGCAAACCGCGAACCGCGGATTGGTGGCGGCGGACAAGCTCATTGAAGGCATTGCGGTCGTCATCATGCAGAACCCGGTCAATGAGATTTGCATCTGTAAGAGGCACTTCTGATCCACTGCTATTCTAAAAATGTCTGGTATCGATTTCATCGGCGATACCCGTTCTAGGATTCTTGTTCTTCTTTCCCAATTTCCAAACGATCAGGTAACCTAAACCCAGCAACAAAGGGAAAAGCCCCACTGCCCATATATCATCGGCTACGACCGTGAAAAAGCCGGAAATTCCAATTCCACCAGTAATCAATAAAATACCGTTGCGCAAATCTCTTTTTTCCGCCCGCAGAAGTGTCGGTGGGATCTCCAGGCCCTTTTCTGCCAGCAAATAGGCGGTCTCATGGGCCAGTTTGCGACGCCGGTAAAAATAGTAGAGGATTACTCCCAGGAATACCGCGGGTGAAAAAAAGATAATTGCGCAGATGATGATCGCCGCCAGCATCTTCGCTCCGCTCTTTTCGGAGAGAGATATGGATAGCCCATGATCGTCGTCATCGTAAGACCCGGAGTGAGAGCCGAAATCGTCAAAAAAATCGTCCTCGGCCACCACCACAATTTCTTCCTCCTCTTCTTCCGCCATCGTTTCCGGTTCGGAAACCTCGGTTTTCACCTCGATGGTTTTCTCGTCATCCTCTTCCTGGGCCGAGGCCGATGGCGCGCCGCCCGGAGCCGAGAATGCGATAATCAGGCTGAAACAGAGTATAATGAAATGAATTTTAGGCATGTTTTCTTATGGTTTTCCTATTTTGATGCGCCTGATGGGGTTGGGGATTCAAAAAAATGCCATATATTCAATAAATTTTCTTTTAATTTCCCAAATTTTGTTTTATTCAATTTGCAACAGAAATAACCCCACTGTTTAGCAAAGCTAGCAATATAATCACTATGTTAAGGAAATATCAGCCGATCTGGTGGTTATATTGGCACTGAGGGACCCGGTGGTTGATGGTGTCCTAGCGCCTAAAGACAATACGCCATTATTCGTAAGAGGCCGCCGGATCCTTCGGTGCAAACTTTAAAATCAAGAGCCCCTGGTGAAAACCAGGGGTTCTTTTTTTATTTTGCCAAACCCTTTTAAGCCAATTTCAAATTCGATGATGGTGATGCGGAGAGCCATTTTGCGCTTGGATCAAGACGACCACGGGGTAGGGCAGCCAGGTAGGCAGGTATACCCGATTGTTTATAAGATTACTCTCCCGGAGCTTCCTCCGGCTCCACACTGCCGGCCATCACCGTAATCATGTCCTCGGGGTTCAAATAGCGTTTAATGGCGGTATTGACGGATTCCAGTTGAATTGCCTCAAGATCTTTCGGGTATTGGTCCAGGTAAGTCACCGGGTATCCCATCTGGGCGAACGAGAGGATCCTTCCGGCCAGGCCGCCGGTCGTGGCCAACCTGACCTTATAGGAGCCGATCAAGGTGGTCTTTTTGGCATTTAATTCTTCCTCTGAAACTCCCTCCTCGTACCAGCGATTGAGTTGCCTATGGGTCGAGGCGAGGCCTTTTTCCAAAAGCTTTGGGGCGAAGGTGGCGCTGATTCCCCATAGGCCGTCACTGTAGAGATCGTTGCTCAATCGCGACCTGATGCCATAGGTGAGGCCCTCATCATCGCGCACCGTCTGCATGAGCCGGGCGGCGAAGTTTCCCCCCAGAATATAGGTCCCCATCATCAGATCGAGGTAGTCGGGGTCGGTTTTACGTAGACCGGAGGCCATGGCCAGGCGAACGCTCACGCTCGGCTTGTCCGCCATGTAAACCATCTCCTTGTCTCCTGAATTCTGTTTGCTGGCCCTTTCGTATGAAGGAACCTTTTTACCTCCACCCCAGTTTTTAAAGGCGTCACCCAAGGTCGCATGCAGTACGCTTGTATCGAGGTCGCCCACCGCCACCAGAATCATCGATTTTGGACCGTAAATCGATTTGTGGAACTTTCGCAAATTCTCCACCGTAACGGATTCCAGGTCCTCGATCACTCTTTCCACGGACGGTTGGTGGTTGGGATGCCCCTCTGGAAAAACGAGCCGCCCAAGCGCATCGGAAGCCCGGTAATCGGGATCCTCCAGCAGTTGTTTCAATTCTCCGGTGCGCAGTTTTTTAAGTTTTTCCAATTCCTCCGGATCAAAAGCCGGTTCCCGCAACTGTTCGGCCAGCAGGTCCACCAGTAGCGGTAAATCTTTTTTCAGGCACTGGCCGCTGATATTCAGCAGATGCGGTCCTACCGAGAAACTGAGGGAAGCGCCGACTTGCTCCAGTTTTTCCGCCAGCTCGAATTTGCCCGTTTTCTTCGTTCCCTTGTCCAGCATATTGCCGGTTAAATCGGCGATTGCAAAATTGTGTGGCGGATTGGATAGATCACCCGCCGGGAGGCTCCCCTGGAGGGTGACCACATCCCGGACCGAGGTTTTCATCGAAATAACGTCGATCCCGTTTAAACTCTTTTGCACGATGCCGGCGGAATACGATGGCCCGTTAACTTGAGAGGCCGCCGACCCGCCCGGCTTGGCCTTTCGGGATTTGGCGGCGGTCGTAAATGCCGTTTTCTCCGTTGTCCCTTCGGTGCGGAAATACAAAGTCTCTTTACCTGCCGAAAACTCTTCCTGCGTGGTGGCATGGCCCTGCGGCCCTCCACCCGGAATCACGGGGATAAAATAACCGGTCGTGCTGTGGTCCGTTACCAGATAGGTTTCAGCTACCCTTTGGACGTCCTCGGGGGTGACTTTGGCCACTTCTTCGGGATAGCGAATATAAAAAGTCCAATCCCCCATCGCAATCGTTTCATTGAGGACGCTGGCAATGGAGAATGACCCATCCCTGGCGTAGGCCGTATCGGCCTGGATTTGGCTCACGGCCCGGTCCACTTCCTCCTTCGTAACCCCATTCGCGATGATATTTTCGTATTCCTCCAGGATAATATTTTCCACCGATTCGTGGGAGGCGCCCGGGGTCATGAAAATAAACGGCGCGAACAGGCCGGGATCGTGAAAAGGAAAGTTCCAGAGAAATACATTAACCGCCAGTCCCTTATCCACCAACAGCTTGTAAAAACGGCTATTTTTCCCCGAAGAAAGAATCCGCTCCAATACACTCAGGGCGAAAGTATCCTCGTGGCGGCCTTCCGGAATCTTGTGCGCGATGCTGACAACCCCCAATTGCCCATTGCGCTTCAGGGTAACCCGGCGAGGGCCTCTTTGTTCCGGCTCTTCCGTATACATGACCGGGATGGGATGAGGTGAAGATGGAATCGCCCCATAGTAACGCATAATTGTTTTCAGGACCTCCTCCTTCTGGAAATCCCCGATAACGGAAACAGTCGCATTGTTCGGCCAATAAAAAGTGTCGTAGAACTCACGCAATTTTTCTATCGAAACCTTCTCGATATCCGACCGCCACCCGATGGTGGAATGATGGTAGGGATGGGCCACAAAAGCGGCCTGGTAAATCTCTTTTAACAGGCTGCGCACGGGATCGTTTTCTCCCCGCTCGAATTCGTTGCGCACAACCGTCATTTCCGATTGCCGTTCCTCGTCCAGAAGGAGCAAATTACGCATCCGGTCGGCCTCGATCTCGATCGTCATCTCCAAATGGTCGATGGGCAGATTGGCGTAATAATTCGTCCGGTCGTACCAAGTGGTGGCGTTGATCAGAGCCCCCACGTTTTGCAGCAGCCGCGTCGGGTCGGTGCCATCATCTTTGTTGAATTTTTCCGTCCCCTTGAACATTAAATGCTCCAACACATGGGTCGCCCCGGTGGTGCCCGTGACCTCATTGCGAGATCCCACCAGATAGGTGACCATAAAAGTCGCTACCGGGGCAGAATGGTCCTCCATCAAAAGCACCGTTAGGCCGTTTTTTTCCAAGAGGTATTCTTCGATACCGCCTAGTTCCCGGACCTTTTTATAACCCTCGATACTTTCCGTTTCCCCGGCCGCAAGAGCTGTTGGCAATAGGGCCAGAATCAATAGAGCCGGAAATATTTTCGATTGCAGAGAATTCATAGTCTTATTCATATTTGTGTTATCCATGGGATAGGGTTGCAGCGGGTTTTGGTTTCTTCGATCAAATCACCCGGGCGCATTGAATTGGGTCCGGTAAAACAAGGAAAAAGTATGCCGGGCAGCCGTCCGGCAATCAATACGAAAACGCCTTCAGGGAACGATTCAACACCTCAATTGTTCTTTCGGTTTTGGCGGTTCCCTTAATATTTTTTAATACTACCGGCGCCGCTGATTCTTTTCTCCAATGCGGGATCGCCTTTATAGACCACTTCACCCGCGCCTGAAATTTTCACCGTAAGCTCCTCTTCAGCGTGGATTTGAGCGTCTCCGGCGCCGCTGATGGATAATTGCGTGTGTTTCGTCCGTAAATCGAAAGCCTTGATTTCCCCGGCCCCGCTGACCGAAATTTTATGGTGTTCGACCTGGCCGGCAAAAGTCATTTCGCCCGCTCCCGAAATGGAGGTTTCCAGAAATTCGGTTTGGAATTCCAGAATCGCTTCACTGGAACCCGAAAAATCGAGTTCTATCTTATCGGAAACCAAAGGCTTAGCCGATTTCACGGAAACGGCCCCGCTGAAAAAAAGGTCTCTATATTCCGGCGTCGTAATATAAAAACGAATCGGTTTATCGCTCCGCACTGATTCGGTGAACTTTATCTTCAATCGATTATTTTTTACTTCCGTTTCCAGCAAGGGCAAAAGGTTTTCATAAGCCACCACCCGGATTTCATGCTTGTCTCCGGTCAGGAGCGCGACCTGTCCCTCTCCTCCAAAATCGACACTGTCAAAGGACGAAAACGTCCGCGTTTCCTCTTTTATTTCGCCTTCGCCCTTCACCCTGCCGAACGGAGAATTGCAGCCCGTTAACAAGAATATACCCAAAATCGGAATCAGCGACCCGATTATGACTGGTGAGTAACTTTTAATGGATTTCATGGAATATCTATTTTTTGCAATTGGCGGTTTCATGGATTAAATGAGGCCTCATGGCTTTCGTCTAGGTTCTTCACCCAATCTATTGCCACTTCCAAAACAGTATCAAGGCCGGCTTCATTGTCCTTTGTAGACTGTTGAACTTCAATATTTGGAATTACTCCGTGTTTATTGGTAGCATCACCATTGGCCCGTACAAATTGTGCCGTTGAAACATACACTCTTAGCTGAGAATGAGGAAGATTGAAACCAAAGGATTCTCCAAATTGGTTACAAGGAGCGGTTTCTTCTCCGATGAGCGTTGCCAAATCGAAATCTTCAACTGCGTTTGCCAATATAATTGCGCTCGAAAATGTAGCCTTCCCGATGAGAATGCATGTAGGCCCCGTGAAACGTAGAGGAAAAGGTTTGATCGGAGTCCGTAGCTCCCCTAATTCAAGTGACAAGAGCTCTCGTTCAGTTTCTGGTGAATAATCCAAATCAAGCCAATGGGCTGCATGTTTTATCAAATAAGTTCTCATCCATTCTGGCGCAGAGTCCTTTAATAACGATTTTAACTCAGATGGAGGATTCTGAGATAGAAAATCAATCAACATGGGTGGGGGCTCTTGGGATAGAAATCCTGCTACCTCCACTCTCGGTTCCTCCGTCCAGTAGGATTTAAACGCTTTGGGTAATTTTGAGATATACCGCCTGCTGAATCTCCATTCCTTTCGGCTGATCTCACGATAAGGTTTATCCGTAATATAATTCAGCAATTCGACTCCAAGAAAAGAGTTTCCGCCATCGTTTCTTCGTAAATCGATAATTAAACCCGAAAGTTGATTGTCTTTAACGGTTTGAAACGTTTCGCTCAAAAACTGTTTGAAATCCTCTAGGCGCACCATGTTGACGAAATCTAGGTAGCCTATGCCTCCATCCAAGGTATCGAAATTCCAATCATAGTCCGCATTGCTATTGCCGGAATCGTTCGCCCGTTTTAGTTCATCGGGAGTGACAATCCGTGTATGACCCTCTCCAAATCCGTCAACGAAGGGATCGACGATTTTAAAGAAACCTATTGCAGACATCGGAATCGTTAAGCTTTTTTCCAATTTTTTCAGTTCCAGGAGCGACTCATCCCTCGATTTGTGAAAATGTAAATCGGGATGAACCTCCTCTAAAGTCTTCACTAGAAAATGCAAATCCTCCAGGAGATCATCAGGCTGTAATGGTTCTCTACTCGAGGAATCGTTTCCGTATCCAAACAAGGGCGTGACGAGACATATGAGTATTGAGGCGACTATTATTTCATTCTTTATACTCATAAGACACCCGATTGCCGGCAATTGGATTCATATTTAATACGAAATCTTTATCATATCGAGAACAGGCTGTCGAGCGGGTGCGGCGGCTCTCTTTTGCCGTTGCAATCGTCGATTGAATTAGGCCTAATACCGGAGACCCGAAAAAGAGGAACATTTCCTGGCGTCAATATATCCTAAATAGTCTAAATGAATATTGCTCACCTTCTATATGCACCCCTTGCGGCGGGTTTACTCCTGCCCTCGATCAATACTCACGCTGGATTAAATACACTCCAACATTATCAAGAAAAAGCTCAGCAATATCATGCCATATTAAAAGCGCCGGTATTTGCCAAAACGCCGGAGGAGATCGAAAAATCCATCCAGCACTATATGGCTGCGGGCGACATGAGGGGGGACGCCATTGCTGGGCTAAAGAAAGACGAGGTCTCCTTTGAAAATACGGTCGGCGCCATTGACGACCTCTTTTTTCGGATTATTTCGGACGTCAGTATGATTTCGATTTTGAAGAACGCCTCCCCCGATGCGGCCATCAGGGAGGCCGCCGCCGAAGCCATCAAAAAGTATGATGAATGGGAGGTCTCCCTGAATTACCGGGAAGATATTTACGAGGCCGTCAAAAACTATGCCGCCACCGGACCGTCCCTGGAGGGCGAAAAAGCCAAACTCCTCCACGAAACCATGTTGGACTACAAGAGGAATGGTTTCGATCTATCCAAGGAGGTAAAAGGAGAAGTGGAGCTTCTGCAAAAACGCTTGTCGAAACTCTCCAACGATTTCGACACCAATATCGCAGATGCCTCCACACCGCTCACATTTACGGCGGGTGAGCTTGCCGGAGTCCCCGAATCTTTCCTCGGTCAGGAGGGAATCAAAACTGCTGGCGATGAATACACCCTCATGGCCAACATCACCTGGCATTTTTTGACCATTATGCGCAATGCCGGCAAAGAGGAAACGAGAAAGCGGATGAAGATCGCCCGCTACTCCCTGGCGCGGGAAAAGAACGTCGAACTTCTGGAAGAAATATTAAAAATACGCAGCCAGGTTGCCGCCAAACTGGGCTATGCCTCCTGGGGCGATTACCGCACGGAAACCAAGATGGCCCATAATACGGCCAATGTCCTCGCCTTTCTGGAAAACCTTAATTCTGGGCTGAAACCCAAATTCAAGGCCGAGATCGAGGCCTTCCAGGTCCTCAAGGCGAGGGACACCGGCGATGCCGAAGCGGAAATAAAAATATGGGATTGGCGTTACTACCGCAACCAGTACATGAAGGAAAAATTTCAGGTCGATGCCGAAGCCCTCAAGGTGTTCTTTCCCTACGATGTCACCCTGGAAGGCATGTTCGGCCTTTACGAGGAAATCTTCGGCCTGCAAATCGAGGAAATCGTCAACCCCTATCGATGGCATGAAGATGTTACCCTGCACGTCGTTTCCGACTCGAAAACGGGCGAACCACTAGGCCTGTTTTACCTCGATATGTTCCCCCGGCCCGGCAAATTCAATCACTTCGCCCAGTTTTCCATTATCGGGGCCAGGCGCCTGCCCAACGGCCATAGGCAGCGGCCCACCGTGGCCCTTATCTGCAATTTTCCGACACCGGGCAAAGACCAACCCTCGTTGCTCTCCCCTGACGATGTGGAGACCCTTTTTCATGAATTCGGCCATGTCCTCCACTCCGTCTTGACGCAGGTGGATTTTTTCCGGTTTTCCGGCACCAATGTTCCCCGGGATTTCGTTGAAGCCCCGTCGCAAATGCTCGAATACTGGCTGCAAAGCAAAGAAGTGCTCGACCGCTTTGCCGCCGATTATCGCGACCCGACCAAAAAAATTCCGGCTGAAACAATCTCCAGGATAGTCGAAGCCAATAGAGCCACCGTCGCCACGACCTACAGCCGCCAGCTCCTTTTTGCCACTATGGATATGTCCTTGCACGGGCCGAAAAAATCCGGGTCCGATGATGAGTTCGACCTCGTCGAAGTATCCAATGGATTTTTTGAGAACACTTTCCTGCCCGCGCCTGAAAACTCCGCCTTCGTCGCCTATTTCGGGCATCTCACCGGTTACGATGCCGGATATTACGGCTATGCCTGGGCCGATATCATTTCCGCGGACATGGGCAGCGTTTTCGAGAACGCCCCCGGTGGATACCTCGACTCCGAGGTGGGCCGGAGATTGCGCAACGAAATTTACGCCACCGGAGATTCCCGTGATGTGCGCGAATCCATTGAAGCCTTTTTGGGTCGCAAACAATCCATGAAACCGTTTTTGAAAAAGCTCGGCATCGAGTAAACTGGTTTCCGGGCGTCTGTGGCTTCCCCATTTATAGGAACTGAAAACATAATGATAACCGTTAATACTAAACAAATTTTCAAAATATGGTCTCTTTTCGGACTCGCTGCATTGCTTGTCTTTTCAAGCTCCGGTTGCGGAAAAAAAGAAAGACCTTCGGTCATTGCCGCCCGCGATGGCATCCTCCTTTTCAATAACGGAACGGAACCCAAGGGACTTGATCCCCATATCGTTACCGGCGTTCCCGAGAACCACATCATCTCGGCCCTTATCGAAGGCTTGATCGCCTACCATCTGGATGACGATTCCAAACCCGAACCGGGTGTCGCCGAGCGATGGGAACCCACCGAAAATTACAAGGTCTGGACCTTTTTCCTGCGCGACGACGCCCTTTGGTCCAACGGTGATCCGGTCCGGGCGCAGGACTTCGTCTATTCCTTTAAACGAATGCTCTCACCCAATCTTGGCGGCGAATACGCCGACATGCTTCATATCATCGAGGGGGGCGGAGCCTATAACCGTGGGGAGATCACCGACTTCGACCAGGTGGGGGTAAAAGCCATTGACGACAAAACCCTGCGCGTAACCTTGGTCGGGCCGACGCCTTATTACCTCTCCATGCTCAAGCATTATTCATGGTTTCCCGTCCACCCCGCAACCATCGAAAAATTCGGCAACATCGACGACCGCGTTTCTCTCTGGTCGCGCCCGGAAAACTTCGTTGGCAATGGACCCTTCGTCCTCGCCGAGTGGAAAACCAATCAAATCATCCGCGTTACCAAAAGCCCGACTTACTGGGATAAAGACCGCATGAAGCTCAACGAGATTCGCTTTTTCCCCATCGAAAATCCCAGCACCGAGGAGATCGCGTTTTTGGCCGGTCAGGCCCACAACACCAATACCATACCCCAAGACAAGATTGCTTACCACTTGAAGAACAATCCGCATCTTATCCATCTCGATCCCTACCACGGCGTTTATTTTTACCGCCTCAATGTCACCCGCCCGCCCATGGATGACGTGCGCGTGCGCATGGCCCTCAACCTCTCCATCGACCGTCCTCTCATCGTCGAACAGGTGACCCAGGGAGGGCAGCGTCCCGCCTACGGCTACACCCCCGACGGCATGTCGGGCTACCCGACGCCACAACCATTGAGCTACGATGTGGAAAAAGCCCGTAAACTGCTGGCCGAGGCCGGATTCCCCAACGGAGAGGGGTTTCCCCCCATGGATATACTCATCAATACCGAGGAAAATCATAGAAAGATCGCCGAAGCCATCCAGGAAATGTGGCGCATAAATTTGAACATTCCCATAACCATATCCAACCAGGAATGGAAAGTTTACCTCGATGCCCAGACCAACCTGCAATACGACATCTCTCGCTCGGGTTGGATCGCCGACTTTACCGACCCCATTACCTTTCTCGACATGTACACAACCGGAAATGGCAACAACGACACCGGCTGGTCCAATCCGAAATACGACCGGTTGATCAACCGGGCCAAACAAGCCAACAGCCCGCAGGAACACTTTACGGCACTCGAAACGGCTGAAAATCTGCTCCTTACCGAAGTCCCTATAGTACCGATTTATTGGTACACCAGAACCTATTTGCTCGACCCCATAGTAAAAAACTGGAATCCAAAATTGCTCGATAACCGGCCCTACAAGTATATATATTTTGATTTGGATGAGTGAGGTAATCAACCGGGCTGGAATTCGCGTGAAGCAGAGGCAAATGTAGTATGAAGCTCAGGGTATGTTAAAATTTGTCCTTAACCGCTTCCTTCAGGTAATCCCGGAGCTGGTGGCCATCGCCACCATGACTTTTTTCATGGTCCATGCCGCCCCCGGTGGGCCATTCAGCCAGGAGCGTAATGTCAGGCCCGAAATTCTCGAAAAAATGAACGAGCACTACGGGTTGAACGACCCGGTTTACGTCCAGTACTGGAACTACCTGGTCAAGCTCTGCCCCAAAAAATTCAATCCACTCAAACTCTTTAAACACGATGAATCGACGGGGCGGAGGGTTTTCAATTTCGACCTCCAGGAAATATTCGGAATCGATCTTGGGCCCTCCTATAAATACGAAGGTCGCACCGTCAACGAACTCATTGCCGAATCATTTCCGGTCTCCATGAAGCTGGGCCTGGTGGCGCTTGCCGTCGCCCTCTGCCTGGGCGTTCCGGCGGGAATTATTGCATCCATCGGCAAAAACACCGCCCTCGACTATGTGCCCATGTCGGTTGCCATGATCGGGATATGCCTGCCCACATTTGTCATGGGCCCCATCCTTGCCCTCATCTTTGGTCTCTGGTTGGGCTGGGTCAATGTTTCCGGCTGGTTCACCTGGAGTGATATCATTCTGCCCTCCCTCACGCTCGGCCTTTATTATGCCGCCTACGTGGCCCGCCTCACCCGCGGCGGGATGCTCGAAATATTATCCCAGGACTTCATCCGCACCGCCCGGGCCAAGGGCGTGCCTGAGTCCAAAGTCATTTTTAAACACTCCCTCAAAGGCGGTCTCCTTCCGGTCGTTTCCTTTATGGGCCCGGCTCTGGCGGGAATGATTAGCGGATCGTTTGTCATCGAAACCATCTTTCAAATTCCCGGGCTGGGCCGCCATTTTATCAACTCCGCCTTCAACCGAGATTACACCATGGTCTTGGGCACGGTCCTCTTTTACGCCTCCTTTATCATCGTCATGAATTTGCTGGTGGACATCGTGCAAGTCATAATGAACCCGAAACTTAAATACGAGTAGAAGAGGCCCTGTCATGTCCACGGAATCGATGAAACTATTAGACCCGCAGGATTTGCCGCTCGTTCCGCTCGATAAATTGGAAGAGGGCAGTTCCCTGTGGAAGGATGCCTGGCACCGGCTGCGTAAAAACCATCTCGCCTTCGCCAGCTTGATTTTCTTCATCCTGATGACCCTTTTCTGTGTATTCGGCCCCATTTTGTCTCCATACGAGAACGAGCAACAGAATCTCAGTTACAATGCTCAGTCTCCCAGCGCCGAACATTGGCTGGGGACCGATTCGCTCGGGCGGGACCAGTTGACCCGCATCTTGTATGGGGGGCGTGTTTCCCTCGGGGTTGGCTTCCTGGCCACTGCTGTTTCCCTCATCATCGGGGTCGTTTACGGAGCCGTTTCCGGTTATCTGGGTGGCAAAACAGACGCCTTTATGATGCGCTGCGTGGATATTCTTTATGCCCTTCCATTCACCATCTTTGTCATTTTGTTGATGGTCATATTCGGACGCAGCGTGATATTGTTGTTTATCGCCATCGGGGCCGTCGAATGGCTGACTATGGCTCGAATCGTGCGTGGGCAGGTCCTTTCCCTGAAAAAACAGGAATACGTGGAGGCCGCCGTATCCCTCGGCCACAGTAATGCCCGTATTGTCCTGCGGCACCTGATCCCCAACGTTCTCGGCCCGGTCATCGTTTACGCCACCTTGACGGTTCCCGCCGTCATGCTTCTCGAAGCGGTGCTCAGTTTCCTCGGCCTTGGCGTACCTCCGCCCATGAGTTCCTGGGGCGTCCTCATAAAAGGTGGGGCCGAAAGCATGACTGTTTTCCCATGGCTCCTCATTGCCCCGGCCCTCTTTTTTTCCACTACGCTATTCTCCCTAAATTTCCTCGGTGACGGCCTGCGCGACGCCCTCGACCCAAGATCTTCCAAGGACTGATAAATGCCTCTCCTCGAAGTCGATAACCTCACCACTCACTTTCACACCCGCAATGGCATTGTGCGGGCCGTGGATGGCATCTCTTTCAGCCTCGAGCCGGGGGAAACACTGGGCATCGTGGGGGAATCCGGCTCCGGCAAATCGGTCACCTGTTATTCCATGCTGGGGCTCATCCCGCAGCCGCCCGGCAGGATCGAGAGCGGCACGGCCATATTTGACGGCACGGATTTGCTCTGTTGCCCCAATGAGACCCTGCGCAATATACGCGGCAAGCGTATCTCCATGATTTTTCAGGATCCCATGACTTCCCTCAACCCCTACCTGCGGGTGTCCACTCAACTCATCGAACCCCTTCTAATTCACGAAGGATTGAGCAAAAAAGAAGCTCTTAAACGGGCCATTGCGGCGCTCGAAGAAGTGGGCATCCAGGACGCCCCCAAGCGGGTCCATTTTTACCCCCATGAATTTTCCGGCGGCATGCGCCAGCGGGTCATGATCGCCATGGCCCTCATCACCCATCCGGAAATCCTTATCGCCGACGAGCCCTCCACCGCTCTCGACGTAACGGTCCAGGCACAGATCCTCGATCTCATCAAAAAACGCCAGCAGGATCTCGGCACCGCCGTTATCTTTATCACCCACGATCTTGGGGTCGTGGCCGGTTCCTGCGACCGCGTCAACGTCATGTACGCCGGCAAGATTGTCGAATCCGGCGTCACCGGAGAGATTTATTACAAATCCCGTCATCCTTACACCCTCTCGTTGCTCAAATCGATACCCTCGTTACAGGAGAAAGGAAGTGAGCTTTACACCATTCCAGGAATGCCGCCCGACCTTTCCCAAGAGTTTACGGGTTGCCCCTTTTTTGAACGCTGCCCGGTGGCAATAGAAGATCCCTGCGCCACCACCGCCACAATTCTCAAAGACCTCCAGCCCGACCACGGCACATCCTGTCTCCGCTACCAGCGCGAAGACCCCACTGCCATCGAAATGTGATCCGTGGTTGAATTAAATATTGGAATCAAATTAAATTGTGAGTAACGCTTTTCTAACGCTCGAATCCGTCAAGACCCATTTTCCGGTTACCAAGGGCGTTATTCGCCGCCGGGTGATCGGTCACGTCAAAGCCGTCGACGGTATTTCACTCAGCCTGCAAAAAGGAGAAATTCTCGGACTGGTGGGCGAGTCCGGTTGCGGAAAATCGACGCTAGCCCGCACCATCATGCAATTGCTGCCCGCCACCGGGGGGACCATCGTTCTCGAAGGTCGCGACCTCTGTTGCCTGAGCGATGCCGAGGTGCGCGCGGAGCGCATCAATTTTCAGATGATCTTCCAGGACCCCTATGCCTCGCTCAACCCCCGCATGACGGTTTTCGACACCTTGGCCGAGGCCATTAATACGCGCCACAAATGCAAAGGCCGGGAAATGCTGGCCAGGGTAGGGAAATTAATGTCGACGGTGGGCCTTTCCCCCGCCCAGATGAAGAAGTACCCCCACGAATTTTCAGGCGGCCAACGGCAGCGCATCGCCATCGCCCGCTGCCTCGCGCCGGAGCCCAAACTGGTCCTCGCCGACGAACCCGTTTCCGCCCTCGACGTCTCCATCCAGTCGCAAATATTGAACCTCATCCAAAAACTCTGCCGGGAGATGGAACTGACCATGATCTTCATCTCGCACGACCTCTCCGTGGTCAAATACATCGCTGAC
>JAJFLT010000217.1 GCA_021772555.1 Opitutales bacterium
ATAGGCCCGAACATTCAATTGTTTCACGATCAGGGCCTTTTTAAGCCGCCCCATACTGGTGGCCCGATCCCTTGGCATCAGGACAATGGTTATTGGCGCTGCCGCCCGGCCAGCTTGGTGTCTTGCTGGCTCACCCTGGATGATGTCGATATAGACAACGGCGCCATGCAATTCATTCCGCAAAGTCATCTGACTCCGTTATGGCATGACCAGCAAAATTCTTCCTTACATGAAATAGACGTATTTGATAAATCTCAGGCTGTGGTCGTTGACCTGCCTGCCGGGGGGTGCCTCTTCCATCATTGCCAGACTCTACACTATACGGCTCCAAATACGACCGACCGCCAACGCCGGGCCTTCGCTATTCATTATATGGTTCCCGGAACTGTAAAGTATATGGAAAATCCCAAAACTAAAAAGATGGAAACCTTGCCCTTGCCTGTGGGTTTCAACAATCCCTTACTACGGGCCAGGATATAGAACGTGTGTTTCACCAGATTATAAAAATGATAACGGGGTCTGTTATGATCTGATTATTTCTGGATTTATTCGGAATTATGACAGGTTTCGTTTACCTGCGAGTCTTCTATCGCCGTCTCCACCAGCGCCGTTTGATTCACCACCGAGGGGCCAATAATCTTAGAGGGCACCTAAAAAGTGGAAATGTGCGATGGTGTGCGGCGAAACCAGCCAGCCTGATCAGATCGTCTCCATGAACGCCACTATCCGTTCCGCCATACGTCCGGAAACGAGCGCTACCGGTTCGAACGTCACCCCGCCGATATGCGGTGATATCACCAGGTTGTCGTGCGAGCGGGCGTATCGCACGAGTGGGTGATTGCCCATGTCCTCTCGATCCTCGCCGCAGATGACATCGACTCCCGCGCCCGCCAGGGGCCCTTCACGAAGGGAGTCCAGTAAAGCGCCCTCGTCAATGATCGCTCCCCGGCTAGTATTGATGAGGACCGCCCCAGGTTTCATCATCTGCAAGGCGCGCCGGTCAAAAAGATTTCGGTTCTCCTCCGTCAGGTGAACGTGAATCGATACCACGTCAGAACGGCGCAAAAGGTCTTCGAACTCGACCTGTTTTACCCCCGGCGGAAGGTCGCCTTGGGACTTGTGGTCGCAAATGAGAATCGGCATCCGAAAAGCCTGACCATATTCCGCCACAAACCGCCCGAGTCGGCCATAGCCGAGAACCCCGAGCGTCTTGCCCGAAAGCTGGCGACCCCTGAACGGTGCCGATTCCCAACGGCCCGACTTTACCGATTCGAAGGCCCAGGGTAATCGCCTGACAACCGCCAGAAGCAGCGTCCACGCCAACTCCGCCGTGGAGGTGATCTTATTGAGCAAATCTTTGTCCTCCCTTAACGAGAACACCGTTATGCCCCCCGCCACCGCCGCCGACAGGTCGATGTGGTCCGTCCCGGTTGTCGGAGTCGCGATCAGTTTCAATCGCTTCGCGCGGGAAATAACCTCCGCGTCGCTGCGCATCCCTAACGGGGTTAAAAAACCGTCGAAACGCTCAATCGTCTCCAACAATAGCTCTTGGCTCGGTGGCGAGTGCGTGACTTCTAGGTGCGACTCAAGAAGCTTCAACGCTTCCGGCGCATTCGAGAAATCAATCATGCTAAGAAGCTTTTTCATGTTACAATTCCTCGAACCCAAACGCGTGCAATCGGGCGGATCCATAAAGCCAAAACCGCAGCCGGATACGCCCCTCCTTTATTTGAGCTAGTCGGCTCTCGCGCCAGGCAACCGATGCACGAACCGAATCGCAATGCATATCCCGGCAATCCTCGCGGCTAAATCCCGGGAGCGCTTCGTCACGCGATTCATGCAGGATCTCGATTTCAATCCAGCTTCGGTTCTGCTGGACCTCAGAAACATTGATTACCAACTGGACCTCCCGGTCCGTGATCTCAAAGGGGACGGTAACGGCACATCCAGGGGTTTCGCGGTCCGGAGTCTCCAAGCAGGTGAACCGGTCGAGTCGAAGCGTCGCCAAGCCCAACCGCGAAAGCCGCACGGAACCCACATTTT
Organism: Opitutales bacterium; assembly: GCA_021772555.1. Classification (GTDB taxonomy): domain Bacteria; phylum Verrucomicrobiota; class Verrucomicrobiia; order Opitutales; family UBA2987; genus JAJFLU01. Next base: position 2,044 of record JAJFLT010000217.1, read on the forward strand.
CCAGATACGAAGCATCCGGCATATTATGACTGCTCGGCCAGCTGGTCCATTCATGGCCTTGCCCACAGTAGAAAAAATAGAGAGTATCGTCCTTGATGATCAGTTTGTCCGAAATTACCAAAAACCCATCGTCCCATTCACCGCGACGACCCCGGCTGATCAGTTTCTGATGCGGCTGGACCCTCCGGAAATGTTCACCGTCCCGACTCATCGCGAGGCGGATGTCGGCATGATAGGTTCCATATTTACCAAAACCATCGGGCACGTACCATCCATATTCATAAGGCATGACATACTGGCCAGCATAGGGCGCCAGCATGAGGAAATGATTTTCGTCCTCGGTCTCCGGCGAAAGGATCGGATTCCCGGCAGCTGCGCGTGTGAAGTGTTCAAGATCGGGACCGCAAACGAGGTATTTGGTGCGCACGACCGGTGGCCCGGGCTTGTTGGGTGGCTCAAGATTTTGCCAGACAAGCTTGAACCGTCTTTCGGGATCAGGGTCATCGTCATCGAGAATCAACGCCACAAGGTCTCCCCAAGGCCCGGTCCACCCTGGAATGTCAACCGGCTCACCAATGGTCCAATGAATACCATCGGGAGAATAACCCGCCAAATGTTCGCGTGAAAACCCGGGACGGGGAGTCAGTATTGGTGGTCGCTGGGTGGTGAGAATCTTATAACGCTTTTCCCGATCCGGCTCGGTCGGGTCTTTGACCACTCTCCCGAGGGACATCAGGCATATATTGTTATCTTTGTTTCCATTGTAATCGAAGAGGCCGAGATTTGGTTTTTCCCAATGGATCCCGTCCTCGCTGAACGTGTAGCCAAGGGCATGAAAACTCGTGGCTGCCACATGGGTGGCCCCGTACCAACATTTAAACATTTCCTCCTCATCGTCGTAAATTACGGTCCCTTCCCAGGGAACCGCGCGGAGGGAATCCCACTCATGGATATCGCCGAGCGGCAGCAGCGGATTATCGGGATGTTTGACCGCTTCACAAACGCTCTGGACAACGCCGCGAAGACTCTGAATATCTTCGAGGTCGAGAAATACGATTTTGGTTCCGGAATCAGTATTCATAATATATCGCTCCCCACAGTTAACAGAACCTATCTCAATTTCGCTAACATTTTTAATCAATCCAGAAGGAATACAATTTCGCGTTATTCAATTCAAAGCGGAACCGCACGGAACTCCCTTTCGCCAAACCCATGAGGTTCGCAGATTCCCACTCAACCACGGCGTCGAGGGAATCCTCGCTGAGGAGCTTCGACTCTCCTCCCGGTAAAGGTCTGCCCTCCCCATCGTAGACAATCACGCGCAGGGTTCCGAATCGGGACTCGGTGTTTACATGCAGGCGCCCACCGCCATCAGGAAAGTCAAAAGCTTGCGTCTCCGCGTAGCCACCATCAAAGCTTGCCGCGAGGTAGGCAAAACGATCGCGCTTCACCGTGGCCATACCGATCCCGGACGATCGAGGACCGGTATCCGGTCCCTCGTAGGGTTTGCCGCAAGCGGGATGTCGCCAAGGCCGCCCTCCATAGTAAATCCGAATCTCGTCGTCGACCATGACCGGCGATGACGCCAACGATTGGTTGAACCGGTCCCACTCACCAACGCCACCCAAAGGGAGAAAAACCCCACGATCCCCCACCCTCTGCCAGCGCAACGCGTCTCGGCTCACCGCGAGCTGAATATCGAGCGTATTGTCCCCTGGAAAAGCATGGTACATTTGGATGAGACCGATATAGATGCCCTCGTAGGGGAAAACCGCCATGCTGTAGATTTCATCACCCGGCCGGTCATCAATGTCCGCGTGCATGACGATTTCGCCCGGCGTCCAATGGACGAAATCCTTGCTCGTGTGGAGTCGGACGGCCCTGCCCCAAAAGATTTCCCGGTACCATTCTGTGTCGCGGAATTTCGCGTGGACCTCTTCAGGGAGAAAAAAATCCCGGGCGAAAATCAGGTACTGCTTTTGGTAGGGATCCCAGGTCAAGTGGCTGAGATCTCCAATCGCGGGAATGGCAAATGGATTGCACTCACCCCACTGGATGCCGTCCGGCGAAAAGGCCACCCCGGCGGCCCGCTTTTGTGTCGGCAGATACAGCGCATCGGATATCATTTTCCTATAATGGCTGACTAGATCGCGTTGCCCCCGCCGTTCCAGATCGGCGAAAACTGCCCGATGGTTGGAAAAAATCTCCTCTCGGTAAGGCGACGCTTCACCCCGCTTCTTCGTTTTGTAAAGCATCTTGTAGCGCCGTCCGGGATCGTCTTCCTCGTGATCACGCAAAACCGTGAACAACTCTGCGAAATGCTCGACGAAGCCCGATCCAAAAACAATTCTAGGGTTCCCTCCCGAAGGCGGGACCAGGTGATTTTGCGGGCTGCTCCATGTGATCCCATCCCCGCTTACCGCATGATTGACACAAGCGCTTGAGCGTTCGCGATTATTAGAGGTGTACCACATGCCGTAACCTGATCCTTCATTTGGGATGACAGCTCCGAAAACCGCGGGGTGGCTGTCTTCATCGGTCGCCTTGATAAGCGGGTTATCGGGATGCTTCCTGGCCGGGACGATGCCACGGTCGATGTTATGGGTTGTCGCAAGGACTAGGTCATCGAGGAAGAGCTGGTGTTCCTTTCCGATCCGGATCATATTTCAATTGGTTGAGAAATCAGCGAGAAGTAGAGATACTCAATCAGGTAATTCCAGAATTTTAAACATGAAATTATGACTAAGAAGAAGCTAGTTAAAGTGCGTGTGGGTGCGGTGCAGATGATTTCAACCCCCGGCGACGTGAAGGGGAATATCGAGAAAGCCTTCATATTTTGTGACAAGGCGGCCCGCAGAGGGGTGAAGATTTTATGTTTTCCGGAATGTGCTAGCACGGGATGGGACCGCCGTTGGACGCGTGACAAAGCTTTTCGGAGAAAGTTCTACGGGGAGCCTGTTCCGGGCCCAATGGTGGACCTTTTCAGCGCAAAGGCGGCGGAGACGGACATGTATATCATTTTCGGCATGGTGGAAAGACCTCTCCGCTCGCAGAAGATCTATAACACAGCATTTATTACTGGTCCTAAGGAGGGGTATATCGGCAAGCAGCGAAAAGTTTATTCCGAACCGGTCTTCGAGAATGGAACCGAGGCCGATGTTTTCCAGACGCGCTATGGCAAGATCGGGATTTTTATCTGCCGGGATCAACGCTCTCCCGAAGTCTCGAGATTATTGGCCTTGAAAGGCGCCAATCTGTTTTGTCAACCGACCTACTATTCACATTCTGACGGTAAGGACATAAAGCGCCGGTATGTCGGCAAATGTGTCTCCCAACGGTCTCGCGCCATGGAAAACGGGCTCCATCTGGTCATAGCTAACGGCGGTTGCCCGGAATACGTCAACAACAGCCGGATAATAGGTCCCGACTGGCAGGGGCCCGAACCGGTCTTGGCGCGAGCCATGCGTAAGGAGCAACTCCTTGTCGCCGAAATCGAGTATGATTTGAACTTCAGTAAAGCAAGGCAGTGGGCCGCGCAGGCGCCCTGGTTATACCGGGAGTTGGGACGAGAATTCCTCAAGCTCTAAGAGGGCGTCTACGGGCTGAAGTGATCGGGCTCGAAAATAGGTTTTATTCTTTTATATAAATCTGCTCGTGGAAAACGGCCCGATCCCAGTCCCGAATGTGAAGTTCAGTCGTTATCCTTGGTGGCACATTGCCCAAACGGTTTTGGGAAGCCCATAACCATCGGGCTTCTCCCAACGTGATAAGTGGCACGTTATTCGCGTACAGATCACGAATTTGGGTCATCATCAAGTGGCGCTCATCGGGATCTACCGTTGTTTTCACCTGATTGATCAGGGCCGTCATTTCATGCAACCACACCGGACCTTCCTGCCGTGCGTTACGGTGCCAAAAGGGCTCGCTAGGCCCCATGATTGCGGAATACTCCGATGAGATCACGGGATCTGTCGGACCGCGGTAAACGGTCATCTCGAAATCACCGTTTAATCGCCGTGGCACAATTATGTCCTGCAAGGCGATATTGAGATGTGTTTTGATTCCGATATCCGCCCAATATTCGACCACTAGCTCACAGATGTCCGGAAAATCGGAGTTGGCAAAAACATCAATCGTAATCTCGAACGGCGAACCGTCCTTGAAAGAACGAACTCCATCCCCATCCTCGTCACGATAACCGGCTTCATCGAGCAGTGCGCGCGCTTTCGCCAGGTCGTATTGAGAATAGAGTGCCGTTACTTTTTCCGAATGAACGGGAGATGAACGGCTTAATGAAACCCCCGTTGGCTCGAGCAATCCGTTGAAAACGGTTTGGCTGATTTCCTGGCGATTGATCCCATGCGAGAGCGCCATTCTCACCAGCCGGTTGCGAAAGGCTTCGCGAAGCGCTGGGTTCCGCGCATCCCAATTCAGGTAAAGACAGAAAAACGGAAACGGTTCCCCGAGATGGACGGCTAACCGTCCCTGAGCCTCCGCCCGTTTTAGTGTCTGGTACATATGGGATTTCGAATACCTACCTATGAGGTCGAGCTCGCCGTTGATAAATTTCAAAAGAATGACATTGGTGTTCGGGATGACCGTAAATTCCAGCCTGTCTGCGTAGGGTAACTGGTTTCCGGCCATGTCGATTTTCCAGTAATACGGATTGCGTTCAAAAACGGCTCGCTGTCCGTGGGTCCATGAGACTGGTACCCAGGCCGAAAGCCGAGGCGTACCCGGTTCGTAGGCGAGTTTGGCCAAAGTGGTTCGGTCCCGCACTTCAGTGTAGGTTGCGCTCGCATTATACCGTGGATGAAAACGGGAAAAGTAGTGTTTAGGAAGCGCAATTACGACAAAGCAAAGGCTATGCAAAATCGTGCCCAGAGGCCGATGCGATGAACTTTTGAGGGTATGACGGTCTTGTTTTTCCAGAATCATCGGCTGTGAGACGTTGAG
>JAJFLT010000218.1 GCA_021772555.1 Opitutales bacterium
TCGGGGTGGGCTTGGCCCAGGCGCCCTTTGATGCGGACATACTGCTGCTCGGCCACCATATAGGCTTGCATGAGGTTTTGCAGGTTGGGGTCCGGAATGAGTTCGGCATTGATCAACCGAAATCGCTCTTCGACCGGAACGGCTTTAAACTGCTCCCAACGAGTTTTGCGAGCCATGGAATCGACTTTTACGGCGATGTAGGTGCGCTCGAGCTGCCGCAGGTTGTCAATATCCAGTTGGGTCGTTTGGGCGTTGAGGTCCACTCCGGAGATATGCGATTCCCGGCGTATTTTTTCCACTTTGTCGCGTTCCTGGGAAACCGCGACTTCCTGCAGTTTTAATTCCTGCTTGAGCCTTTCGATACCCTCGGTCTGGGCAGAAGTGGCGAATTTGATGCGGTCTTCTGCATAGACGCGGGCAATTTCGTTGGCAATTTCGGCAGCAAATTCGGCGGCTTTATCAGCGGATTTATCGCGATTCCCTTTTACCATCACCCCAATGTCTATAAGTGAAGTGCCGGGCCGGGATTCCACCTGAAGCATTTTTTTCACCAAATACAGGTAAGCATATTCCTCATCTATGGGCGCGCCGAGGTCCCGGCTGATATAATTGACGAGGTCTAGATTCCCGATGACCTGACGGAGTATTTTTTTGCTCTGAATTATTTCGAACTGCTCCTTGTTGAAATAGGGGTCGAAACTACCGGCCATCTGGCGCTCGAAAACGGAAACTTGCCCTTCCGCCTTTTCAACCCGTATACCAGCTACGGAAAGGTACCATTTGGGCATGAAATAGGTGAAGAGTACGGTGGAACTGAGCAACAGCAGGAACAAAAGCGTGATCAGGGGCCAGCGGTTTTTGAGAACTTTGAGGAAGTCGCCGAGGGAAAAGCCAGCCCCTGTCGTCGATTTCAGATTAGATTCCATTGATGGTTGATGCGATGCGTCAGCAAAAATACTTCAAATGCGAAAGGTCAAAGACCCTATTGTATGCCGCGCCGGGATTCTCGATTTCGGACCCGGAACTACCGGGAAAGCGGTTAGAAATAATAAATGTTTTCCAGGCTTAGAGACCAAATGTGTAACGAGCGCTGATCCCCACCCGGGAACGGGTTTCGGTGCGAAAATTATCATCCGAACCGGTATCGTCAAAATCGTAACTGAAGATAACCGACCAGTTTCGCGTGGGTTGGTAGATGGCACTCAAACCGAGGCGGACGGTATTGTCATTTATGCTCGCGGTAGCGGCCTGGGCCACGAGGTCCGCCGAATCATAATAGATGGAACCGGCCAGGAATATCTTGCTCGTGAGAGCGTGTTGAACATTGAACAGAAAAGATAAGGTTTCCTCACCAGAAAATTGAATGGGGGAGGAGGTTTCCAGTGTTTCATAAGTAACGCTGAAAGCCAGAAATGAATCGGAATTGTACTCGTAAATTCCAGTAAGCTGGCCATAAAAATTGGTGTCTCCGGTTCCGATTTCTTGCTGGCGGTCATCAACGCCGAGTCGCCCATTTAGCTGGAAAGCGGGGCTGGGAACCCAGTCTATCCCGAACAGAAAAAAGTTTGAGTCGCTGTCCTTCAATGCACTGTTGCTACCGTAGGCGCGGTCCTGGAATCGATATTCGAAGACCATTGAGGCTTCCGGAGTCCAGTCATAGCCAAATTGAAGGCCGAAGAGATTGTCATTGCGATCCAATACAGGAGCCACCTGGGCATCATCATAAGCAAAATTCATATTGCGGTACTTGAGGACCATGTTGGTTCTCTTGCTTAATTCCGCTGCGAGACTGATATCAAATTGATTGATGTCGTTGGACTGATTGGTCTGCAAGGGAAGGCCCAGCAAAAAAGATTCCGGGCTGTCGATGAACGACAGGGAGTCGGATACTTCGAGTATGAGAGCGGGCGAAAAGGTGTGCCTAAACCTGACGTTAAAAAAATGATTGTAGAGCTTGTCCTCGGTTGGACGATCCGAGTAAAGGAGGGCATTCAGCTTGTAAGAGGCCTCGAAAAAACTCTGCTCCTCAAGCGATGCGTTGTATTTAATGCCGGGGGAAACCGTGAAGACCGAGCTGTCGACTTCATTGACCGGACTGCCCAATACATTGCTGTCGTAGTGAAAGCCGCTTTCCATGCTCAAAACGACCGCTTTTCCCTGCTCCTGCTCGGGGATGGGAGCATAGACGCCGAATAGTGTCGATTGCAATGCGACAAGCAGTGGGATTAGGCTAGCTTTTTTCATCTGTCCGAAGCGTTGGTAAAGGTGCAGGCTAAACCCCGTAGGGTCAACACTAATTTTCCTATTCCCGACGCCGGGCAATGGGGTTCAAGAGGACATACATGTTGGTGGAGATTTGCTGGACCTGCTTCAGGGGGAAGAACCGCGGAACGGTGCCCTGTTGCAAGCTCCCGTAAACAGCGCCCCAATATCTTTTTTTACGGTAATCATCCCCAAGTTCCAGATCCGCGTGCAAGAGTTGAGAGAAATAAGGCCGATCAAGCACTTTAGGGGAAAGAAAAAGAGCCCCGATATCCTGGCGAAGAAGCACAGCCACAAAGTCGGCGTACTCGATGGGCTGTGCCCATACCGGCTGTTGGGAATACCAGGCCACTCCAGCCGGAACATCCGACATGAACCCATAACCGGAGTAAAACTGATCGGTCAAATGGGTTCGGGTGCGGGCCAGTAAAGAGGGCACATAGGGCGGATAAGTGAATGGACTTCTTTTAGGCTCCATCAAATTGTGGACCATGGGCAAGGCATGGATCACGAGTAAGGCGGAGATCCAGGCCAAACGCTCAAGATGTAATCTTCGACCGGTGCTCTCCAACATGATGATGACAAATCCGGCCCCGAAGAGTATGATGAGTGGCGCAAGGTAAATTGCGGGTAGCCTTTCAGAGAGGCCGCTGTTGAAAAATGGCTGCAAGACGATAACAACGAACAAGGTTAGAACTGCGCACCAGCGCATACCGTTGGCCAGGCGGTTGCGAAAACGGTAGAGACAGCCTACGAGCAGAAAGGCGGTAAATATATAGGCTCCGCCCGACCATAAACGCTCTTGCAAATTGACTTCTAGCCCCTTCAGACCCTTGTTGCCAATTTTGCGGACACTGGTTTCCGGGACCTCGGCCCACAGGCTCTTTTTTAAGGTTTCGGGCTCGGCCGTGCTGTCGCCGACCTTCAAGGCAAGGTTCTGGCTGGCCAGGGCGAGAGGATGGCCGGTCCAGGTGATATTGCGCCAACACCACGGGGAAGCCACAAAAAGAAACCCCAACAAGGCAGGGCAAAGCATTTTAAACAAAAAAGCGCCGCGAAAGCGAAATACCAGGTAACTTGCGAAAACGAGAAATATAAAACCGGCCGTATATTCGGTCAAAAACAGGAGGCCTCCAATAAGGCCGGCAAACAGGCAAACGAGAATGGCGCGGGCACCTTCTGCCCGGAGCAATGGATCCTGTAAAAACCATCGCTCCAACACGGACCACAGTTGAAAGAGAAGCAATACGAGAAACAAGAGGAGGGAAACACCGTTGAGGGCGATTACGTTATCCCACAAAGCGACCGAAAACAATACCCCCAACATGGCGATCAACCCGGCCAGGGGGGAGAAAATAAGCCGTCCCAGCCAATAGGTCATGAGGCAACTGAGGAGAAAAAAGAACACGTTGACGGCGAGGAGAAAGTAATCGCCATTGAAGGCCGGAAAGGACACCCCCGGTTCGGAAACGGGATCGGCCCAGACCAATTTCCTGACGTCCTTGGGCAAAACCTTTAATACGCCCCCCAGCACCAGGGGATAAAAAGGGGCATGGTAAAGATCGGGCAAAGATTTATCTGCGGAAAACACATAACCCTCCTCACGATTTTCGAGGAAGGCGAGCGTTTGCGGGTAGATGACCGGAGTTGTGAATCCTTTCCCCTCGGACAGATTTTTACCCATCAAGGCAAATTCAATGACATTCTCAGAGGAAGGCCCGGCGAACCTTTTATAACAATGATACCAGGTGAACAGGCCGATGAAAACGAGTAGGCCAATGAACAGGATGGCGCGTTTGCCCTGTCCGAACTCCAGCCAATGAAACAGCCGCTGCATCCTGAACGATCCCATGATTACAAATAGCTCCTCTCGTTAATCCCGAGCCCCTGAATGGGTTTTTGAGGTGTCTCGCGGAGATACGTCCAATTCGGGCCATTGCAGCAATTTTCGATGCAGGGTGCGCCTGCTGATGCCCAGGATTTGAG
>JAJFLT010000219.1 GCA_021772555.1 Opitutales bacterium
GTTTGAGGAGGCTTGGGAACCGGCGCCGACCAGCGGCAACTGGATGTGCAAACCGCTGTTGGTATCCTGATAAATGAAAAGCCCTTGTTCCTTGCGGTTGCTTTTATCAAAAATGACAAACCTTCCGCTAGTGCGGGCGAGGGCCGTTTCGGACTTCATTTCGCCGCCGATGGATCGGGCCAAACGGGCCCATTGGCAGAGGTAGCGGGCGCCGTCGAAATTCGCCATGCGTGTAGTGTGTGCATCGGTCGTGGCGCGCTCGCTGTCCCGCACCACCATATTTCCGTTTTCCTGGTCCAGAAAGGTTAAGAAGAAAAATTGAAAAAGACGCCGCAATATGTCGCAGTAAACAGGCTTTTTATCCTCCGTGATCCAGCCATCTCTCATGCCCTGCAGTAATATGCTGATGCAGTGCATTTGACCATAGGCGCCGACGCCCCGACCGTATATCCAACCCATTCCATCCTGCCGCACGATGTCCGGCATCATGCGGATATATTTTTCCGCGAACGTGCGCAAACTGGGCAGTTTTCTTTCCCTCAGGTGCATGTTGGAGTGTAACTGCAAAGCCTGGCGGATGAAAACAAAACTCAATATACCGTAAATATCGAAAACGCCTCCCATTCCCTCTGCGGGTCCGTCGTCCGCGAAATTGGCCGAACTATTGGCTTTGATGCGCTCGATGAATCGATCGATCAGCCTGCCCGTTTCATCCTTTTTAGAAAGTCCCATACTGAACCGGGCGACCGCTTTGGCCACATTAAAGGCTTGCCAGTGGTTGTCGTAATCGGTGCGGGCCAAGAGGCGTTGGTCCAGTTTTTCCCTCGTGGGGTCGAGCAACCTTTCCCAAACCGGGTTGCGATCCTTGGAGGGACCGAACGAGAGTAGCCCAAGAGCGGTATAGGCCAGACCGTTTTCCTGGGTTCCCTCCGTGAAAACCTGGGCCGTTATGGTGCGGGCGCCTAGATCGACGAGGTCGAAATCCTCCAACTGCGCATCACCCGTCAATCGATGATACTCCCCGATGGCCAGAGCCGCATGGCCGGGTTCGTCCAGCCGGGGGTTTTCGCCTTCAACCGGCGATATAGAACCGTCCTCGTTGATTGCGCCAAGATTTTGACCCAGCATTGTGCGGGCCATGTCGAGACACTGATCAGCAAAATTGTGCATGAAAAAAGAAAAACGGCAAGTTAGTGCCTGCAAATGAAAATGCACGCAAAAAATAAAAAAAACTCGGAAATATTATTTGATTTCCCTCCGGCCCATGCTCCGATCTTTGTTCGCCCATATTCTTGTTTATTGATTACTGTATTGTCGATATTCGCGGGGTTTCCTAATCTTCTAGAGTTTGATCAAATCCAGAAACTCCGCATTGCATTCGGTTTTACCCAAACGGGTGATGGCCGTTTCCGCCGCATCGTCCACCTTCATGCCGGCCAGCGCGCGGCGAAAGAAATGACAGCGATCCAGCATCTTGGGGTCGAGAAGGAGTTCTTCCCGCCGGGTTCCCGAAGAAGCGATATTCATGGCGGGCCAAATCCGCAGTTCGGCCACTTTTCGGTCGAGGACCATTTCCATGTTGCCGGTTCCTTTAAATTCCTGGAAAATGAGGTCGTCCATGCGGCTGCCCGTTTCCACCAGGGCCGAGGCCATAATGGTCAGGCTGCCCGCTTCCTCCGTATTGCGGGCGGCGGAGAATAGTTGGCGAGGTTTTTCCAGGGCGCGAATATCGAGGCCCCCCGTCATGGTGCGACCGCTGGAACCTCGGGCCGAGTTATGGGCGCGGGCCAGCCGGGTCAACGAATCCAGCAATACGACCACGTCTTTGCCCACTTCGACCAGCCTTTTGGCGCGCTCTATGGCCAGATCGGCGATGCGCAAATGGCTCGTTACTTCCTCGTCATTGGAGGAGGCGAAAACTTCGCACGGAACGCTTCGTTTCAAATCGGTGACCTCCTCCGGCCGCTCATCCACAAGCAAAATCATGACATGGCACTCCGGGTTGTTTTCAAGCACACCCAGTGCGATATCGCGCAAAATGATGGTTTTACCGGTTCGCGGAGGCGCCACGATGAGCCCGCGCTGTCCCTTGCCGATGGGGCAAAACATGTCAATCGCCCGTACCGTCATGGCCCCGTCCTTGGTTTCCAGTTTCAACCACTCGTCCGGGGTAATGGTGGTCAATTGAGAAAATGCGACTTTCCGTTTACGCTGGTCCACGGGATAACCGTCGATGGTTTCCACATAGCGCACCTTGGGATTTGGAAAACGTGGATCCCTATGCGCTTTGGCGCAAACCCAGCTGCCCTTGTTTATCTTAAAACGGCGAAGCAATTCCCGCGGCACAAAAGGATCGTCCGGGCGCGTACGGCCGTTGTGGACCGGATTGATTAACTGACCCGCTTTATTCGGTTGGGGCTCCATGACGCCTTCTACCAGCGCCTCCTGGGGCGAAGTTTCGTTATCTTGCATTCGCAATAAAATGAAAAAATTGATCCGAAAATCGGAGTGATCGGGAAAACCCGTGAGTGAGAGGACGGGCTTTCTCTAAAAACCCCAAACCTCCTGCAATTCGCCTTGATTCGGCTTCGATGAGGTAATTGATACGACTTATGTCAAGGCAAGCCTCGGCCCAATCTAGGCACCATTTTGCCCCTGTCAATGCTTCAAATGGCTCGTTTGGTAGAATTTCTTCATAGTTCGGAGGGTTGGAGTGGATAAATTGAGTGTTAAGCCAGCATTATACCATAACTTCAAAAATCCCACAACCGTTCCGTTGGCTCTTTTTGATGCGTTTGATTAAAGTTTAAATTGGTTACGTATATTACCTATACGCCCCTCAACCCATATTGGCGCAGGCGCTGGTGTTTGATTCTCCGGTTTCATCGATTGACACTGTTACGTGGGCGGCCAATAATATTCGATATGTGCAACCCGACACGTTCACTGTTTCCTTGCGGAAGCTTGGAAGACGCGCATTTTGCTACTGCGATTGAAAAAAAGCGTTGGCCTAAAAAGTCCGCCTTTACCCTGTTCGAGCTGCTTCTGGTAATGGGGATTCTCCTTGTTTTGGCCGGGATGACCATTGGTATTGCCGAGGGTTTGCAAAGACGGTCCGCCCGCGCCACGGCGAGGGGCCAATTAGCTCTCCTGCTACAAGCCCTGGATTCTTATAAAATGCATCACGGTGATTATCCCTGGATCGACGCCGGTAGCGACGGCTCCGGCGAACTCTACGCCGCCCTCATCGGCAACCGCAGCCCGGCCGCCGGTTTCCAGCCCAAAGCGTTTGGCCACGATCCGTTAGCTGGAGTTAAAGGGCGTCATTTCATTGAACTGTCACAGTTTAACACGGCCCTGAAACCGGTTTCGTCCGACGGCTCGCCACAGCAAACTCTGGATCAGGGTTTTGGCGACAATTACCTCATCGATCCCTGGGGCAGCGCTTATGTTTACCAATATACAACAATAGGCGAAAGTCCGTCGTCCGGCGATTGGAAAAGGCCCGGCTATATCCTCATGTCCATTGGGCCGGATGGGGCGGCGGGACCGGCCTTGCCTCTGGATGGCATTCTTAACGCCGCTTATTTCGATAATGAATCCTCCACCGACAATATTTTTTCCGTGCCGTAAGCCCCGGCGGAAAAACACACGCTTTGGCCATGAAAGAAGAGCATTTTCCCTGGTCGAATTGCTCTCCGTTATCGCCATCATCGCCGTGCTGGCGGGAATTCTTTTTCCCGTTGCCATCTCGGTTCGCCGTGCCGTGCTGGCGGCAAAAACCAAAACCCAATTCAATCAATACGCCACCGCCATCGAACAATTCAGGATCGAATACGGATTTTATCCCAATTTCGGTCTCAATTCCAGCGACGCTGATCCGTTGATTCCATTGCGCGACGTTGCCGATGTTTTTATCGAAACCCTATCGGGAAGAAAAATCGATGGCAGTCCCGCCGATAATTCCTACGCCCAAGCCGCCAATAAACAAAAGATTCCTTTTTATCGCTTCAACGAGTCCGAGTTCGCCTCAGAGGCGGTCGTAAACTGTGGCCAAACTGTGCAAAAGGGAGAGATCGTGGATGCTTTCGGCAATCCCAACATTTTCCTGGTTTTCGACGGTGACCGCAACGGCCTGATTGAAAAGAAAAGCCTGCCTGATGGAAACGAAGACCTTCATGCCGCCGTGGGTTTTTATTCGTCGAAAGGCGGCTGTGAAGAATGGAAAACCATCGCCAGTTGGGATTGAGGCAGGCCTGAGAAAATGAAATCAATTCCCAAACGAGCTGCGGCATTCACTCTCTTTGAAATTCTGGTGGTAATTGGGTTGATCGTATTGCTCGGTGGCGCGTTGGGATTGGCTCTGTGGCCGAATGAAGGCGGGTCGGCCTTGCGGTTGCAAAACAGTCAAAGAACTTTCGCAGCCCTTCTCAATTCAACCCGATTGCAGGCCATCCTGAAAAATACCGAGGCTCGACTCATAATTCATAACGACGATTCCGATCCTGAAAAAAAGCTCCGCTATCTCGGCCTCATTTATAAAAACCCAAATAATCCCGACGGGGCCGAGTGGATCGCCCCGCGGGACGGGTTGTTGCTGCCTGCGGGCATAACTTTTCACGAAACCGCGAGCAACCCTTTGAACACCATGCGAATCTCATTCCCTAAAATGCAGACCGTAGCCGGGGTGGGGGAGCAGTGGTATTATTATCAATTCGACAGCCATGGAACGGCGGCACCTAACACCGCTGGCAGCCGGATCGTATTCTCCGCCCGACGATTCGAGGAGAATTCAGATCCCGAGAAAATTGAAGATCATAATTCGCGCGGATTGGTCATCCACAAAGCAGGTAGCGTGTCCCTTTTCACAGATCTTCCCGATGATTCTACTCTGTAGCAGTGAGCTGTCATAATTTTGTAAAATTGACATCAATGGGAGCCAATTCGCGGAAAAACGCCTTTACGCTCGTCGAAGTCGTTTTGGCTGTGGGCGTCATCTCCCTGTCTTTATTGGTGTTGGCGGCTTTTCTCACCCGTTCAACCCGCAATCTGGTCAAAATTCACTCCCAAGACCAGGCCGAGGCCTTGGCTGGAAGACTGGACGGATTTCTGCGGGATAAAGATTTCCATACCGTATATTCCTGGGTAGCTGAGAATTCCCGAAAGGTTTTGATCTTTTATACCTATCGACCTGACGCTAACCTGGGTGACGAAGAGTCCACCGTAAGGGAGTCCGATTACCCTGGATTGCAGGACGAATTGTCGAGATCCATTGGTCCGGTGTTGAAAATAATCCTGAAAAGTTCGCCCCTGTCCCTCCGCCATAACGGTGTCGATGAAAATGAAAGCACGCATATCCTTCCCGCCAATCCCGCCAACTTTGCGGAAGGATACCTCGCTCTGGAAGCCTGGGTTTATGCCGAATCATCGGCCGAATCGGGAACGACCATCGCCCTTGGCCCGGAGGTGTCTTCAGAAAACTTTATTACCGTTTACACTTATGCCATTACGCGGACGGGCATCTGATGACCACTCAACGACAATACCGATTCACATTCAAGGTGTCCGCCTTTACCTTGGTCGAAGTTTTATTCGCCTCCGTCCTGATGGTGGTATTGGCGGCATTAGTCCTTTATATGTCCAACGACCTCATATATTCCTGGCGCGGCGCGACCGATGATTATGCCCAGGGTATGGAGGCGGATATTGTTCTCGATTATTTGGCAGATGATCTATCCGGCGCTTTTTTCCGCAATGATGGAAATACCTGGTTAATTTCCGATCAGGGCCCTTCTCAAACAGCAACGGACAATACCCTCTGGCTGCGTTTTTTTACTCCGGCCAGAGACCGGGACCGCAGCCGATCCGGTGACCTCAACGCGGTCAGTTATCGGCTGTACCCTATCAAACCGTTGTCCGGTTCCTCCACCCCCGAAGGCATCTTCAGTCTGTTTAGAATGGTTGTTGAAGCAGACGAATCTTTTCGGGAAATACAAGGAAATCTGGAAAATTTGGAGGAATCCCGATTCCACGACTTTTCCGATAGCCGAGCCGTCGAAGAATCCTTTTTGCTGGGTAATATCGTCTCCTTCAAAGTAAGGTTCTATACGCGCGGCTTGAACCCGGACGGCATCTGGGAGCGCCATGAAATCGTCGGCCAGAGCGTCGGGTTTCCACGACCTGCGGCCCTCCGCCCAACCTATGCGGAGATTGCTCTGACTGTTCTTTCGCCGAGAGCCGCTCAACTTCTCGCCACAGCGGAGGAGGGTCTCCATCCATCTTTGGAGGCGAAGAAAATAATCGAAACGAATGGGCAGACTTATTCTCGTTTCGTACACTTGCCAGGCGATCCCCTCTGAAAACTAATACTTGCCAGATTCTTAAATCCCTCCCTATATCTAACTGCTTGAGTTGGATTGATTTTCTGATTGTAAGTTGAAATGGAATCGACAAATGCGACTATAAAACAAAGCGGCTTCGGGCAGACCATGCGTTCGGATACCTGGTGGGTCCAGCCGCTGGCGGTTTTTGCGGGCCTCTCGACTTTTATCATTTACTCGACCTGGGCCGCCTTCCAGGGAAACCATTACACCTTCGGCCCCTACCTCTCGCCATTTTATTCACCCGAGCTTTTTGGAAACTCAGGACATAGTTGGTTCGGCCCAAAACCGTCGTTCTGGCCATCCGTTCTGCCGTGGTCTCCGGCCTTTCTCATACTCTGGGCCCCGGCCGGATTTCGCCTCACCTGCTATTATTACCGTGGCGCTTACTACAAGGCATTTTGGGCCGATCCGCCCGCCTGCGCGGTGGGTGAGCCACGAAAAAGTTTTTGGGGTGAAAATTCCTTTCCCTTAATTATGCAGAATCTCCATCGCTATTTTCTTTACCTGGCTTTGGTCTTTATAGTTTTACTCGCGCACGACGTTTGGAAAGCGCTCTGGTTCGTTGATCCGGCGACCGGAAACGTTTCATTTGGCATGGGGGTTGGAACGCTTGTATTAGCCGTCAATGTAATCCTGCTCGGCGGATACACATTGGGCTGCCATTCGTTGCGGCATTTGGTCGGCGGGATGATGGACCAGATTTCCAGATCGCCGACCCGCAAATGTGCCTATAGTTGTGTCGGTTGTCTCAACAAAAAACACATGCGTTTTGCTTGGTTGAGCCTTTTTTGGGTTGGATTTTCTGATGTGTATGTGCGGCTTTGCTCGATGGGTGTTTGGACGGACTGGAGAATTTTTTAATGGTAGATTATCAAAAATTTGAGTACGACGTGCTCGTTATCGGGGCTGGCGGCGCTGGTTTGAGGGCCGCCATAGAAGCCTCTGCCGGAGGCGCCTCGGTGGGAATGATTTGCAAGTGTCTCCTCGGCAAGGCCCACACCGTTATGGCGGAAGGAGGCATCGCCGCCGCATTGGGCAATGTGGACGATCGCGACAATTGGAAAGTGCATTTTTCCGACACCATGCGGGGAGGGCAATATGTCAACAATTGGCGCATGGCCGAAATCCATGCCAAGGAAGCCCCCGAGCGCGTGCGGGAACTGGAAGCCTGGGGAGCCGTCTTCGACCGCACCAAGGACGGCCGTATTTTGCAGAGAAACTTTGGCGGGCACAAGTATCCGCGCTTGGTTCATGTAGGCGACCGCACCGGCCTGGAAATGCTGCGCACCCTTCAGGATTACGGCATTCACCAAGGCATCGAAGTGCATATGGAATGCACTGTTATTCGTCTTTTAAAAGATAGTGACGGTTCGCGCGTTTGCGGAGTTGTCGTTTACGACCGGGAAAAAGGACGCTTCCAGGTATTTCAGTCTAAAGCCGTAATTTTGGCCACCGGAGGCATCGGCCAGGCCTACGAAATCACGAGCAACAGTTGGGATTGCACCGGCGACGGCCATTCCCTCGCTTATGAGGCCGGTGCTGAATTGATCGACATGGAATTTATCCAGTTTCACCCCACCGGCATGGTTTGGCCTCCCAGCGTAAAAGGCATTCTTGTAACGGAGGGCGTCCGGGGCGAAGGCGGCATATTACTGAACAGTGAAGGCCGTCGGTTCATGTTCGACGAAATTCCGGATAACTACAAACACCAGACGGCCGACAATCCGGAAGAGGGTTGGCGTTACACCCAGGGCGATAAAGAAGCCCGCCGCCCGCCGGAACTCCTTACAAGAGACCACACCGCCCGGTGCATCGTGCGGGAAATCAAGGAAGGACGGGGCAGCCCTCACGGAGGCGTTTACCTCGATATTGCCTGGATTAAGGAAAAAATCGCCAACTCCGAGGAGCACATAAAAAGAAAACTTCCCAGCATGTATCACCAGTTCAAGCAACTGGCCGGCATCGACATAACCAAAGAGCCGATGGAAGTGGGACCCACCACTCATTACATAATGGGCGGCATCCATGTCGACGCCGACTCGCAGATGTCCAACGTGCCGGGGCTTTTTGCCTGTGGAGAGTGTGCCGCGGGCATCAATGGGGCCAACCGTCTGGGGGGCAATTCGTTATCCGATCTTCTGGTATTGGGAAAACGGGCCGGAGAATACGCCGCCAAGTTCGCCGGTGAAAACAGTCTCGATGGTCTCGATGAGGCGCAAATCGAAGCGGCGGCGGAAATGGCCCTGGAACCGTTTGGGCGCAATGACGATCCACAGAAGGGAGCGGAAAATCCATATTCGATCCAAAGTGATTTGCAGAAGTTGATGCAGCACAATGTGGGAATCGTGAGGAAAGAAGGAGAGATGCAACACGCCCTGGAAGAACTCGAACGCCTTGGGGAAAGAGCGGGTAGGGTGCATGTGGCGGGAAACCGGGAATTCAATCCAGGTTGGCACACGGCCCTTGACCTGACCCATTTGTTAACGATTTCAGAAGCTATCGCTCGTTCCGCCCTTGATCGAAAAGAGAGCCGCGGGGCTCATTTTCGGGAAGATTTTCCTGAAAAAAATACCGATTTTGGCCAATGCAATCATATCACTGTAAAAGGTCCTGACGGAAAAATGCGTGTCCACAGCAAACCGATACAGGAAATGCCGGAAGAGCTTAAAGCGGTTATTAAGGAGATGGGATGAGCGACAAAGCATCATTCAAAATCTTGCGGGGAACGAAGCAAGAGGTAAAGTTCGAGCAATACGAAACCCCCGTCTCGGAGGGCATGGTGGTACTCGACGCGGTTCATCAAATCCAGGCTGAACAAGCTCCCGACCTGGCTTGCCGCTGGAATTGCAAAGCCGGAAAATGTGGGTCCTGTTCGGCTGAAATCAATGGAATTCCGCGCCTCATGTGTATGACTCGCCTGGCCGATCTTCCATTACATAAACCCGTTTCCGTCGAGCCCATAAAAGCCTTTCCTCTAATCAAGGACCTCGCCACCGACGTTTCCTGGAATTTTCATGTAAAAAAGAAAATCAAACCGTTCAAACCCCGGCCCCCGGACACGGCTGACGGCACCTGGCGCATCTGGCAGGAAGACATTGACCGGGTGCAGGAGTTTCGTAAATGCATCGAGTGTTTCCTCTGCCAGGATGTCTGCCACGTCTTGCGGGAGCACCAGAAACATGACGAATTTATCGGCCCCCGGTTCCTGGTTCATGTGGCCGGGCTGGAGATGCACCCGCTGGACACCGAAGACCGCCTGGAGGAATTAAAGAAAGCCTACGGCATCGGTTTCTGCAACATCACCAAATGTTGCACCACGGTTTGCCCGGAGGAGATCGCCATTACCGACAACGCCATTATTCCTCTCAAGGAACGGGTGGTCGACCAATTTTACGATCCGCTGGCTATGCTGTTGCGTAAACTGAAAAAGTAGTTAATGCTCATACCATAGAAGGGCCTGATGTTTGAATTAAAGTCGATATCCAGGGAGGCGATTCCCGCCGCCCTCGAACGGGCCATGCGCTATCGCCTGCTCAACGACTCGGCCACGGCGGAGAGTATCTGCGAGGATATTCTGCAGATCGATCCAGAAAACGATAAAGCGCTCGTTCTCCTCATATTGGCGATGGCTGACCAGTTCAATTCCGATCACCCTGTCGACATGACCCGCATAAAAGATGTTCTCGCACGTTTCAAAGAAGACTACAAAAACTATTATTACAGCGGGATTGTCTGTGAACGCCGGGCCAAATCGAAATTGGAAAACGTTTTTCCCGGCTCCAAGTTCGTGGCTTATGAGCTATTTCACGATGCCATGAAATTGTTTGAGCAAGCCGAGGCGATTCGCCCGGAGGGAAATGACGAAGCCATTTTACGTTGGAATTATTGCGCCCGAACCATCATGCGTTATAATCTGGAACCAAGACCCAAGGACGATTTCAGGCCGATGCTGGAGTAAATAGTCGGCAAATCCGGCTCATCGGTCAAAAAAAACGTGGAAATGCGGATGTCTTTTCCGGCTCCAAATTTCAAAAAAATTATGCGAGGCAGGAAAATTCCCTCTCCCCTTATTATTGCGTCCAGGCCCAAAACATTGCCTGCGGCGGTAGTGCCCGTTTTGCTGGGCACGGCATTGGCTATCCAATCCGGGCCATTCAAGTTCATTCCTGCTGCTTTGTGCCTGGTATTTGCGCTGCTCATCCAGATTGGCGCCAATTACGCCCATGATTATTTTGATTTTATGAAAGGCGCCGACACCCCGGATCGTATCGGTCCGGTCCGGGCAGTGGCCAGCGGGATGATGACGCCTGCGGAAATGTTCCGTGCCATGACGTTGATTTTCGCAACAGCGTTCCTCGTCGGGTGCGGTTTGATTTATTACGGAGGTTGGTGGCTACTGGCAATCGGCATGGCCAGTATTTTTTGCGCGATCACCTATACTGGCGGGCCTTATCCTCTCGGTTATCACGGGTATGGAGATCTGCTGGTATTTATTTTTTTTGGATTGGTCGCGGTCATGTTTACCTTTTTTGTCCAGACAGGATATTTTTCAATCAACTCCTTCTGGGTAGCGGTGGCGGCTGGGGGATTGATTACAAATATTCTCATAGTAAACAATTACCGGGATGCGGAGAATGACGCTCGATCCGGCAAAAACACCCTCGTGGTCAAATTTGGTAAATCTTTCGCGCTTGCCCATTATCAAATCAATTTTCTCCTCGCCTTGATCGTCCCAATTATCCTGTGGCGTCTCGGTATGAAGCCCTCAGTTTTGCTTCCGTTAATTATTTGGCCGGCTTGTTACTTTTTAAGCCGGGGGCTGCGGGATGCTCTTTATGGGCATGAATACAATAAGCTTTTGGCCCAAACGGCGCAATTTCTCATGGCTTACGGAGTGCTTCTCGCGGTCGGTATAACGCGCGCATAATTTTATGCACTGCCTCCGATTGAATATTATACCCAC
>JAJFLT010000220.1 GCA_021772555.1 Opitutales bacterium
AGAGGCGGCCAAACGGCGGGTCCTGGCCGACGCCCAGGCCTACGAGATTCAGAAGATCAACGAAAGCGTGTCATCCAATCCGGCCTACCTTCAATTACAGGCCTTGGAAGCGCTCAAATCGATCAGCAAGGATCCCTCGACTAAAATCTACTTTATCGACGGCGACAGCCCGGCTCCCCTGCCCCTCATGCACATGGGTGATTTGCTCAAAGATAATTGATCGGGAAGCCTTGAAACTCGCGTCTATGGCGACGGTGGTGCTTGTGTTTTTCGCAGCTCCGGATCGAGGGGCTGGCCCTCGGCTTTTTTGAACTGAATCTCCTCGATAGTGTCCTCGAGGGCGACAAACCGTTCTGGGCTGGCCGGATGGGTGGCCAGGATGCGCTTTCGGATGGAGCCCGGATCAATGGCCGCTATGCGCCGCCAAAAATTGGCCGCCCCGTCCACCGGCTGACCGCTGCGAGCCATAATGTAAAGACCCACGTAGTCGGCCTCCGACTCGAATGAGGGCGCCTTGGAGTAGGCCGCCAGGGCCCCGACCGCATTACCCGTGATTACGCCCACACTGGCCGCCGCGATATCCACCAGAGTTCCCATCGTGTAGTTGACCATGACCGCGCGCACATGCCGCATTACATTGTGGGCAACCTCGTGACTGAGGACGTAGGCCAGTTCGGTATCGGTTTCCGCAAAGCGCAGCATTCCCCGGTTGATGATGATTTTTTTTCCAGTCGCCTTGGCGTTGACGCTTTGCTTGGAACTGAGCAGGAGGGTAAAATCGGCAATAGCGGCCGGTGTGAGGATCATCTTCAATGAATCGCCATCTCTCAAAACAGTCAGCGAGGCCTCTTTTCCCGGTGCCAGATCCTTGTGTAGGACATCGGCAAAACGGATGGCCGCATTTTCCCCGGTGGGAACCTTTACCCCATTCAACTCCAGGAGAATATCGCCTTTTTCCACCCGGGATAATTCGGCCGGTGAGTTCGGAATCACCTCCAGCACTTTAAGCCTCTCCTCCAGACCGAACTGCTTTTGCGCTGATTCCCGGAAATCTTCCGCGAACGAATATTTGTTGGCATAATAAAGGCCGAGGTACGCCCTTGTGCGATCCTCGATAAAAGGAACCGCCGCCCGCAGGATGGGAAAGGCCACCCGGTGCAATCGCATCTGGTCAAAAAGCTGGCTTTCCAGAGCAATGGCTTGCTGATGATGCCGCTCCAGTTCGAGTTTTGCCGGATCGACCACCATGGGCCGCGTGGCCGGGGCAACGCATCCGGCGAGCAATAACCAAAAGATCGCGTTTACCACCGACAGGCGAATGGCTTTTCCAGGGAATGGCGTTGCGAAGCACATAGTTCACGGCATCATAGAGCATTCATTGATATCACCAAAACAATTGAGGGGCAACCGAAATAATCCATCCTGACCCTAAGACCTGGTGATTTATGATGGCCAGTGGCCTAAATTTGCAATTAAATCGATTCTATATTCTTAACCCTATTGGACCCTCCCACCGCAACTCCGTTCCCCGGATCGGATTAGAACCTATCTCAAATTCGCAGATGAATGATGTTTGTAGCGCCACGGTGGCAAATGCCAGGCGGCTTTGCGCCCAGACGGGCTGGAGCCCTTCGGGCGCGAAACAACGCCGCAAGGGCCACCGTGCCACACAAATCCTTCGGACAGAGGCCATTATGAGTTTGAGCGGCGTTCCGTTGGGACACCAGGGCTTCCAGCCCGGCAAGTCCCGACGCGCCTTGCTCATAACACATATTGGCTCTCTGCATCGTTATCTTCGAATTTGAGATAGGTTCTACTATGAATCAGTGCAACCCAAACGGCAATGAGCGTTCACAAAAAGAGCAAATACGCCTCTTGTACACAGCCCTGGCGCTAAATCCGGAAAAGGAATTCGGATGGGGCCGGGGTATCGAAAACGCGAGAGCCCTGGGTTATGGCGAGAATTGGCTGGGAAAACTGCCGGCGGCCGTTTGGGAATCCTGTGCGGCGGTGGGCAACCCCTTCAGCCTGGGACCTCTCCACCAAGGAGACGTGGTAGTGGATATCGGCTGCGGTGCTGGTACCGATCTCTGCATTGCGGCAGAATTGGTGGGGCCGTCGGGTCGGGTGATCGGGGTGGACCTGACCGCGCCGATGGTGGAAAAAGCCCTCGCCAACGCAGCCTTGTGCGGATTTTCCCATATTAAAGCCTACATTGGGAACATGGAGCAACTGCCTTTGCCCGATAGCTGCGTCGACCTTGTTCTCTCCAACGGTTCCTTCAACCTGGCCCGTGACAAAACCGCGGCGCTGGGAGAAGCCTTCCGCATCCTGAAGCCGGGTGGGCGATTGCAAATGGCCGACATGGTCAGGGATGCCCCAAAAGGCGAAGCGGATGAAACCACCGAGGGTTCCTGGGCCGATTGCGTGGCCGGAACCTTGAGTCCCGATTGTTATTTGCAAATGTTGCAAGAGACCGGATTTATCGATGCCGAATTGGTTGCCCTGACCGATTATCGAACCTCAACCACAACCATCGGGGCAACTTTTCGGGCTCGCAAAGGCTGATTTTACCGCTACAATTGCTCAATTTACGGTAAATGGGCAGATTAGTGATGTATATTTGAATCTCTTGAAACTTTTTTTAGTTCTGGGGCGTCTTAAATAAAATCGTCCTTACTGCTTTGGACACTGGAAACCTTTGAAATGAAGATGCGATACCGAATATTGCTGCCCATACTCATCATTGGGTACGCGGCCACGATCACCTATTACCTGATAGAATATCGGGAAAAGCCGGAGAAAAAACCGAAAGAGATTCTACCTACCATCGTTTATGTTTCGGAGGCCAAAAAAAGGCCGGTTACCTTTACCATAAAGAGCCAGGGAACGGTGGTTCCCCGCACGGAAACCGATTTGATTCCGCAAGTCTCGGGAAAAATCACCTCCATCTCGCCCTCACTCTATGCGGGAGGCTTTTTTGAAGAGGGCGATGTGTTGGTGGAAATTGATTCCAGCGATTACGAGGTTGCCCTGGTTCGCGCCGAAGCCGTTTTGGCCAAGGCGGAACTGAATCTCTCCCAGGAGGCAGCACTGTCGGAGCAGGCCAGCAAAGACTGGGGAAACCTGGGCAACGGCGAAGCGACCGAACTGGTTTTGCGAAAACCACAATTAATCGATGCGGAGGCCAATGTAAAATCGGCCCAAGCCGACCTGGAAAAAGCCAGGCGGGATCTTCAACGCACGCTTATTCGAGCGCCCTATGCGGGCATGGTGAAAGAGAAAAATACTGATTTAGGGCAATTCGTTTCCCCCGGCGCCCTGCTGGCCAAAATCTTTGCCATCAACTATGTTGAAGTGCGGCTCCCCATTCCCAGCCACGATCTCGCCTTTGTCGACCTCCCCTACGCCTATCATGGAAATGACGGGGGAAAAGCGAGCCTCTATGTCCAATTGGAGGCCGCTTTCGGGGGTACCCGCCATACCTGGGATGGCCTCATTGTGAGGACCGAAGGGGTCGTGGATCCCCGCAGCAGGGTTATCTACGCCGTGGCTCAGGTACAAGATCCCTACCGGCAGGAATCCGGCAGCTCGCGCCCACCCCTCCAGATCGGCATGTTTGTAGAGGCGGAAATCCGGGGAAAAACGGTTGCGGATGCCGTAACCCTGCCGCGCCACGCCTTGAGGCAGAATAACCGCATTCTGGTGGTCGGCGCCGGAGACACCCTGGCCGGCCGCGAGGTGGAAGTGATACGCCTCGATGCGGAAAATGTCGTAATCGGAGCCGGCCTCGAAGAGGGTGAACAAGTCTGCCTGACCGCGCTGGAATTTGTGGTGGATGGAATGAAGGTAACGCCGGAAATGGTGAAAAGCGACAACGGTGAAGACCCCGTTCTGGAGGAAAATGTGGTTTCCACAGAGGCGCCGGACAGGGATGAGGAAATATGAGAGGTGATATTCA
This sequence comes from Opitutales bacterium, assembly GCA_021772555.1. Classification (GTDB taxonomy): domain Bacteria; phylum Verrucomicrobiota; class Verrucomicrobiia; order Opitutales; family UBA2987; genus JAJFLU01. Next base: position 3,962 of record JAJFLT010000220.1, read on the forward strand.
CAAGGGTATTATTGCCTGGTTCGCCCGCAACCATGTGGCGGCCAATTTGCTCATGGTGGGTATCATGGTCATGGGCGTGATTTCCGCCTTCAATATCAAGA
>JAJFLT010000023.1 GCA_021772555.1 Opitutales bacterium
CCATCATTCCCGGCATGGAATCCCGGGCCCCGGAGCGGACTGAAAACAATAGAGGATCGCTGGCGTCTCCGAATTTTTTGCCCATTTGCTTTTCCACGGCCACAACGGCCTGGCGTAGACTGGCTTCAAGACCATCCGGGTAGGACTGCTTGTTTTCGTAAAAATAGGTGCAGACCTCGGTCGTGATGGTAAAACCTGGGGGCACGGGGAGGCCGATGCGCGCCATCTCGGCCAAGTTGGCCCCTTTTCCGCCCAAGAGCGGCTTCATACCGCTATGCCCATCCACTTTATTGCCGAAAGCGTAAATGTACTTTTTCCGCTTCGCGTTTTTCTTATTGCCGGAGGCGCTTGAAGCCTTCCGGGCTGTTTTTTTGGCAATGGTTTTTTTTGGCATAAGATTGGATTCGATAAGGCCGGCGAGACGACCCCGCGCGACGCTGTTGGCATGAATATTAACTCTACGGAATAGGGTTCTTACTAAAAAAGGTGACAGGAAAGCTTCTCACTCCTGACCTGTCAATGGAAAGAGCCATCAGTTACAGCGATAGGACAATAGAATATACTTTCCAAGATGACGGCCTCAGTATAGGAGAAGAAGTTTTTATAATATCGACCACAAACCCGATTATTCAACGCATGAAGGCAAACAAACCATCCTCCAGTCCGGCACAGGAGCATGAGGAGGTGGAATCCAAGACAGAAATGAGCTTCCTCGATCACCTCGAGGATTTACGTGGCACGCTCATTCGCTGCAGCCTCTCTTTTATCGTGGCCTGCGTTTTGGTCATGACTTTCATGAAGTATTTCGCCGACATGCTGAACTGGCCCTTGCAATTTGCTCTCGGTGATGATGTCGAACTGGTCGAGCACCCGCCTATTTATTCAGGAGTGGCTACAACCGCCCCCAATCCATCTATGACCTCGCCCACACCCAGTGGTGGTCAAAAAAGACAATTCGGACTCATCACAACCAGCCCTATGGCCGTGTTTTCGGTCATTTTGCAGGTTACTTTTCTCGGCGGTTTCGCGCTCTCTTTACCCCTCATGCTTTATTTCATATCGCGGTTTATCGTCCCCGGTTTGAATCCTCAGGAGCTTTCCATTATCAAACCGGCCTGTATGGCGGCTTTTTTACTTTTTGCGGTCGGGGTTTCTTTTAGTTATTTCGCGCTTGTGCCCGCCTCCCTCAAAGCCTCCATTTTTTTCAATGAGCTTTTCGGCTATCAGGTGCTTTGGTCTGCGGATCGCTATTACGCTCTTTTGGTCTGGATGACGATGGGCATCGGGATCAGCTTCCAGTTCCCCCTAGTCCTCGTTATTCTCGTCTATGTCGGCATTCTGGACACCGTCAAATTGAAGGCCTTCCGCCCCTACAGCATCGTCGTTTTTTTAATTGTGGCGGCAGTCGTCACACCGACCACCGACCCCATTACGTTTCTGCTGCTGGCCGTTCCCATGAGTATTCTTTACGAACTCGCCATGCGCGTTTCCCGCCGCGTCGAGCGCAAGCTGGGCCGGGAAGTTGCCGTTTAATCACTTTTTCTGACGTGTCACGGAGTCCCGCTCGTCCTCGTTGGTGACAATAAAATAGACCAAGTCCTCCGTTTCACTTGGGTTGAACATACGGTGGGAAGTTCCCGGCGGCTGCACAAAACAATCGCCGGGACCAACCTCGAATGAGAGCTCATTGCGATAAACAGTGCCGCGTCCGGAAATTATGATATAAAATTCCGTCCAATGGGTATGGGTGTGCTGGTACCAATTGTGGTGGCCCGGGGGCACTCCCACATGCTCAATATCAAATGGAAATGGATTCTCCTCCGTCGCGCCCAGAGCTTGTGAAAGGAAGCGCCGCATGGTACGAAAACGACCTTGGCCATAAACACATTTTTTGGGAGAAATTTCAGAAATGTTGATTTTTTCAACGCTCATTGATAAAAAAAGTTGCGGCGACAGGACAACTCAGGTCAATGGGATCTGCTCCACGATTTCCAGATCGTAGCCATCAAGAGCTACTACCTTACGATTGGTGTTGGAAAGAAGGCGAATCTGTTTCAGCCCCAACTCGGCCAGGATTTGCGCCCCGATCCCATAATCGCGGATATCCATGGCTGCAGGGGCGATTTTGGGTTGCAATTTCGATCCCGGTTTGTCCGCGATATTGAGTCCGCCATGCGGTTTTTCCAGGTATAAAAGGACACCCCGATTTTCCTCCCGGATGCGCTTCAGGGCGCCGTCCAGGTTTTGCCGGTTTTGAGAATCGCTAGCCTGAAAGATATCGCCCAGGAGGTTTTCCGCGTGCACCCGAACAAGGGTGGGCTTTTCATCGATCGCGCCCCGCACCAGCGCCATGTGGGTTCGCCGGTCCAGCTTGCTGCGGAATATATGCAACTGAAACTCTCCGTAGGTCGACTGGAATGGCTGGCAGGCGACCAACTCAACCAATTTCTCCCTTTTATGCCGGTATTCAATGAGGTCGGCAATGGAAATCAGTTTGAGACCGAATTTCTTCTTGAACTCGGTCAGTTCGGGCAGACGGGCGCAAGAGCCGTCCTCGTTCAGAATTTCGCACAGAACACCGCTGGGGTGAAGACCCGCCAGGGTGGCCAGATCGACCGCCGCCTCGGTATGGCCAGCCCTTTCCAGTACTCCGCCCGGTTTGGCCCGCAGAGGGAAAACATGGCCCGGCTGCACCAATTGGTC
>JAJFLT010000221.1 GCA_021772555.1 Opitutales bacterium
CTCATCTGATGAAATTGAGAGGGGCTCCTACTGTTGTGATCTATGGCCACTGTTTCCGAATCGATTTTAAGAGCAATTTCTTTTCAAATTCAGGTGTCCCTTGACGCCCCAACCAAGCACCCAGACGGTTAACAATTTCGCGCCAATAGGGTTCTACAAGGCTACCGACGCGGATATAGTGGGCATCCATGTCAGACGCCGGAATCATATTCAAACTGGCAAAATCCGCTACACCGCCAACAAAAAAAGCAGTCGGAGGAAGGACATGGTATCGATGTTCCTTTTTCGAAATTTTGTTTTCGATTTTTCCCTTACTTGGGAAATCGGAGAATGGCAGAATCCGAATGACGTGCCGGATTGCTTCGGATGAACTCTTGCTCACGATGTCACAGGACGGAGTAGCGAGCAAAAAAAAGCGTTCGGTGCGCTTTTTGTTTTCCAACTCCTCATAAATGTCACCCGTCATTTCTTTGGGGCAAATTGCTGGCCAGATATAGACCTCGCCAGGGAGACATTTATCCCATTCGCCTTCATTATTGCTTTGTAACGCTCCAAACATGTGAGCGACGGCGTTACGCAATACTCGCTTCCTATCGAGATCGCTCATTTTTTGACCCTGCCATTGTTTGACAACCCCCCCGAGATGCTTCCAAAAAATATCGGACAACATTCTAGACATTTCACCCCCTGGACCAAATATTTGACCCACGCAACTCTGTTCAACTTCAAGCAGAAACTCGAAAACTGGCGCGATCATCTGGCTCTTATTGAAGACCCGGAAGAATCCGGTTTCATCTAACGCGAACCCTCTTAACTCAGGATCTACTGAGTCTGTAAAGCCACTTACAACTGCTATCGGCATAAAATAATCGCGATGTATCTGCTTTGCGACCTCGTTACCTTCTGCCATCCCCCCTCCAGCAAGGTGTAAGTCAATTATGGCACCATTGAATCTAGTTTTAGCCAACTCTATCCGAGCGGCGTCAACGGACTTTACGTGAACATATGAAAATGAGGCGTCCGTTTTTTCCGAATCCGTTTGTGCAGTCTTGTATGTGTTATTCACGTATTCGTCATCATCTTCAAGAATCATGTAATTTCGCATAGTGGGTTTACATATTTATTTGATTTAAAGGGTTGAAATCCAATACAAAGTGGGCACCAAGGTCGCTATGAATTGCGCGAAGTTCAAACTTATTCCGACTGGCACACTCTCCCGCGATGGGGAGGCCTAGACCCCAACCGCCTTTCAACGAGAAGGTCGGCTCAAAGATGGCCTCGCTCAGTATGTGTTCACGAGGAATACCTGGGCCATTGTCCGTGATATCTAGAAGTGCTTCGTCTTCATTTTTCTTGAGGCAGAAGGTAATTTGGGCAGGTCGCGTTGAAGCCTGCCCAAGCCAGTGAATACTGTTATCAACAAGATTTAGAAGAATGTAATTGATATCCTGTTCCCACGCCAAGATCTTGAAATCTTCAGGAACGTCAACCTGAACGGTGATTCCAAGGGAACTCAGTTTGCCAGCAAGCGCGTGCTCGACAGTACGAATGGGTTTCACTAGAGGAATTTCACGCGCAGCACCCCTCGAGCGGACTCCGAGTGGTTGAATACTATCGAATAGGTCAGTTAAAGACCCGGCTGCAGATGAAATGCCATTCAGCCCCTCTGTTACTTCGGTGACCACTTGGTCACTCGGGTTCGCGAATAAACGCTGTAACCACGCTGGAATTCTCCCTCCTTGATTCCGAAGAATGCCCAGTGCCCGATTTCCTTCGTGAAGCAAAACACCAACCATTTTGCCTAACGTTGCCTGTCCTTGATAGATTGCGATATCTTGTTCCAACTTGGAGACCGCTTTTTGCCTACCCTCAGAATCCTGCTTCAGAATATCTCGAATGCGGGCAATCTTTTCTGGAGTGATTCCTTCCGCGCTTAGCAGGTTACTAATTCGATTGAATGGCTCTTTATAATCGGTAAGCTTCGTCAGCAATGCCGCAATGCGCGTTGACTTTTCGATGCGTCCGACGGCCCTGCGGATTTCAAAACGCCGGCGCTGGAGCTCCATAATGATTTGGGAAACCGCATCGCGTAACCGATTGTAATGTTCATCTTGCCGTAAGCCGTCTCGGGCGCTCGTCTCCTGCAAGCGCGAATTTACTTCCGCTTCGATTGTGATAGTTCCGAAGATTTGGTTATTGCCGACACAGAACGAAGGATTGTTTACCCTTTTTCGGTCCAATTCGAGCCAATCGTTCCCTTTGTCACCATATGGTCTGATGCGGAAATCCCCGCGATATACGGACACACCACAAGCTTCATTTAACAGCCGTCTTAACTGAGCTCGCCCTATGTTGGACAGCAAGTCCCCCGCAGCCCTAGATCTATCCAAAAGTGATTGGATTGCAGCGGGCTCCCGATCAACAACACGAAAATCAGCGCTAATTGTTCCGCAGGATGCGCCTTTCAGATTGGCAAGAGTCAAAGAAAATGTTTCCTCTGGCTTGCCGGGAAGTAGCGGTGAGCTAAAAACCCCATGAACTAGGCCGGAATCGCTTATCTGAACTTTAATCCGGTAGTCAAAGAAATCGAAAACGGGCAAAGGCTCGATCTCCTCTGTGCCATCTTGTTGGTCGTAAGCATCGAATCCATCGTATTTCACCCAAACTTGGAATTGATCATCGCGTGAGCGGAATGGAAATAGCATCCGCCGCAGATCGGCTCGGAGTTTTGCAAAGTCCTCTTTCGTCCAATCCCGGAAGCACTCATCGCCTTCATACGATGTCATCTCAAAGAGAGCTCCCACAGTGGCTTCACGGGGCGCTTTTCGGGTGTCCACAATTATCTGAACTTGGTCGAGAAATTCTACTTTGTGAAAGTCAGATGCTTGGAGTAAAAGTGAAGTCTCGATCGGGCTGTCTGACGGCACAGTCTTAAGGAATATTTCGCTGCCTAGCATGAATGCAGCGAATCGGCCGATCCCTTTATTGCCTTGAAGAATCCGGCCGCTAGGGCTGGTTCGTCGAGATAGCTTATCGGATGTGGCAGGCACCAACCATGAGCCCACAACCTGCTCATAGGTCATTCCGTGGCCATCGTCTTCGATTGTAATGCGAAGCTCTCGTCTCTCGGGTTGTCTTGTCGAATGGCGGAAGTGGACGTAAACATTCCGTGCATCCGCATCATAGGCATTCTTAACCAGTTCGATAATGGCCGCTTCGGCATCTTTTATTAGGTTCTCTCCAATGGTGTGGATAATCCGTGCGGCAGGCCGCATGGCGTGCTCGTGACTCGTTTTAGGCGTGCCTTCGCTTTCAGCCTCAACAAAGCCAATCTGAGATTGCTGTGCCGAGAGTGGACTTTTGAGGTCGTCTTTCTTCTCGAAATCGAGTTGATATGTCCCCTCGGTGAGAGGCTTGATTATTACAATGTCCCCGCCAACGAGGCCGTTGGCTTTGATAAACTTCGTCAATCCCGTTAAACGATACTCATTTCTGGTTCCATCGAAAAGTCCGCTGTTATAGTAAATGTAACTGAGTTTCCAGTTTTTCCCTTCACGGTCTGTCATAGACAACACTGTTCGCGGATTTTTCGTCTCGACCTCTAGCGTCGGGAAGAAGGCGAGTTCCGATTTCGGAATCAGGATTCCAGCCATGTGGCTGCCCGTTTCCCCAGTATCATTCAAACTGAGGACTTTTCGGAAAACTTGGTCAGAATTCATAAGTTGGGATTCAGCTAGTTGCCAAGTTTCCCATGGCGTGGGGCGCGAGGTGGTGGATGATAGTGTTGCACCCAGGCGAAGTTGGCGTTACCCTTGGGCAGGACGCCGAACTGCCAGCGCACGTCGTCGTGCTTGCGGAACCAGTCGGAATCGTTGAAGGGCGGGTTGGCGATGACGTAGTCGGCGCGGAAGTCGGGATGGAGGTCGCGGCGGAAGGTGTCGGCGGCGAGCCATAGCTTGGCCTCGAATCCGAGGTTGGCGGTAGAATCTTTATTAGAGGATCGAGCTATTCGAGGTATGCCACCAAATGAGGGGAGGGAGGTTGATTCGGTCGTTCGCGAGGAATCCGTCCAGTTTTCGACTTGTTTTGCTGCCTCTTGCATCATCCTTTCCTTAACGCATATCCTCAACATATGTCAAATTCAGTCTGTTCAGGCTGTGGTCTTTCTTTCAACTCATAATTTAAATGGCTTTCTGATTCATCTACTTCAGGAATTTTCTGAAAAACATAGCCTCCCTTTCTAGTAGAAATAATCAAGCGCCTTTCGTTCAAAAAAGTATTGCCGTGTATTAAGTCGGCATTTAAGTCAAAGAGCCATGCGTTAATGGCCGCCATCTTAACACACCTATCGTCAATATCCTGGCC
>JAJFLT010000222.1 GCA_021772555.1 Opitutales bacterium
GAATTTGAGATAGGTTCTAGCCGTTCTTCCTTTTAATTTTTCTATGGGCGCCGCTTTTGTCCCCGTAGGGTAGCGGTTTCGGGTCCAACATTTCGATCAGCTTTGGCCTTATGGCGGAGGCGCAGAAAAAATTCCCCCGAGGATTGTAATGGCCGATGTAGTAACGCTCAAGATACTCCTTAACGCTGAGATTGAATTGGGCAAATTCCTTTTCGTGTGCCTTCAGTAAATCGATATAGGGAAGATTTTTTTGCCTCAGATAATCGACAAAAATTTGATCGGGGCGGACTCCGTTTTCCAAATACCGGGCCATATACTGAGCGGGGTAGGATAGGATGTAGAGCATCTTTTTGCTATGCTCCTCCGCATGAGCTTCGATTTTGTCGATAATGGGCCGGGAAGAAAAATAGGCCGCCTTTCGGTGCAGGTCGCTAGCCGCCCGGTCGAGCGCTTCTCCGCTATCTATTCTTGAGACCACGCCGTGGGTGGTTGCCAGTTGCAAGATATCCGCAAAGGCTTGGGTGGGGTTGCCGCTTTCAGCATTCAGGTGTGCGACAATGATTTTTAAGACAAAGGAATCTTTAAAAGTTTCATAAACCCAATCAAAATCCGTTAGACGGTAAACGCTTTCCGGTGTCGGGCAGGGGTTGGCATGTTCGGAAAAGGTTCCTTCCTTCAGGTTTACTTTCAGGTGGGGGAGCGTCGGTTCAATAAAGAGGTTGTGCTTGCGAACACGAATATTCCTCCACGCGTCGAGGTTGCGAAAATGATCGTCTTCGTAAATGTTGAAGAGGATTAACTCTGCGGGATTGCGCTCCTCCTCCTTTAGCATTCTGAGATAAGCTTGATATACCGACCAGCCGCCCACGCCGAAATTGCTCACCGGTTCCTGCAAATGCGCGGCCAGCACTTCCTGCCACGTTTCCGCATCGTTTACCTGATGGCATTGAGTGAAACTATCGCCATAGGTGTTAATACGGCAGGGGCGATCGGCATAATTCAGCAAAATTCTTTCACCAAATTCTCCGTAGTTGTAAGTGCAAATCGAGTTATCTACGCCATCTAAAAAACGGCCGCTGCGCAAAAGCCACCCGAATTCACTGCTGTATTTGGCGAAAGGGAACGCCTTCTCCGCCAGCCAGTCGTCCACCTCCTGTTGGTTGTAGAGGATGCTCCGCAAATACGATTCAGGGGTCACTGGTTGATTATTTTCCATAAGTGAATTTGAGTTATCGATTTTATCACTACTTGCAGCAGAATAAGCTGATCGAGCCCCAAGGCCAGCCATGACACTCTTTTTCAAAAAATCCCTTCGACGCATAATGCAACAGAGGGTAGGAGGATTTTGGCGCTTTGCCAAGAAAACCTCTATGAGGGTGTCAAAAAAGTGGAAATGTGCGATGATATGTGACCTTAGATTTCCACCCATATACCGTTGGCAAAGAGTGATTTAAGGCATCATCGGCGTTCCGTCAACCGAGTTAGGGCTTCTAGACCAAACATCGGTTGATGTGTCTTGCTGAAGATCACAAATCATCTCTGCCATCGTCATTTCGACTTTTTAAACGCCCTCTAAAAAATATTCGCAGTAGAGTTCCAAGACCGAGGTCATTCAGCAATCAATCCCGGTGGGATAGAGAACAGACTCCCATCCTCAAATCTCTGAAAAAATCGGCTATTTGGAGTGTTGTCGCCAAATGTCCAAATCCATCCATCTTCCGTCCCAAACAGAAACACCCAGCGATAGGTATCCTCACTGAAAAACAACCATTCCCGGAGGCCTAAATCCCAAATAAAGACCACTCCAGCGGGAGCTCCTTCAAAGACAAATTGCCAGCCGTGTTCGTCGTGGAAGATCCAGGGCCACATCTCCACATTGTAATTTAAATACCACTCGGATGTCCTCCAGCCAGGAAATCCCTCGATAGGTAAACCGCCAAATATATCTATTATTACATTCTGCGGATCAAACAGAACTTCCGTGCCGTTGTTTTGCAGCGTCTCAATTATTACCCGCGCATCGGAACCCTCACGGAGATCGAGCAAATTCATCCGTAAATCGAGAATTTCGAGATTAACCAGGCCCGATAATGCAATTATGTCGCTGATTTGGTTGGAGGATAGATCGAGACTTTGAATCGCGGTCAAACCAGCCAAAGGACCAATGTCGCTGATCTGATTGGAGGAAAGATCGAGACTTTGAATTGCTGTTAAATCAGCCAAAGGATCAATTTTCTGGATACTGTTTTGAGCCAAATCAATAGTTTTAAGACTTGTGGCCACCTCCAGCCCAGTTAGGGTTACTATATTCAAACCTGAAAAACTGAGAGTAGATAAAGATGCCAACTCATCCCGGGTAAAATCTCCCGTCGGATTGTCTTTTACTTCACGAAGAGCGTTCTCCAGATTCAAATCAGTCAATTCCCAATTAAGAGGAAGACCACTTTTATCCAGTATAACTAGTTGCTCCCCATAAGTGACCGATCCCGAGTTGACATTTTCAACCTTCAAATTGTGGAGGCCGACCGGGGTATCTTCGGAAAGAGTAAAGGTGATGGCCGTTGCCGAAACAACAAAGGTATTTTGCATTGTTTCACCCAATTTTACCTTAGTTCCCTTGAGAAAATGATCGCCGATTATGGTGAACCTTTGTGATTCGCCTTCAATCGCAGTAGTTGGACTCACTTGATCAATTTGCATCGGGAGTGTGAACCTCGAATGTCGTAAATTTCCTCCCAATATCTCTGGAAAAGGAGTGTAGGCCGGATTGAATTGCTGGCCCATATTCCACACAAAAATGTTAACGTTTTCTTGCCCTATGAGTTCAATTTGACCATCGTTATCCAGATCCGTTACCAATGGCGGCGCATCTAAACCGAATGGAATGTCGATATTAATTGGAAACCCGAGTTCTGTTTGCAGGACACCGTTTTCGTTCCAGGCAGAAATGGATTTCCCAAATTCGGTGGTGATTATTTCGAGTTCATTATCGTTATTCAAATCGGCGATGACGACGCCTATTACCGCTGTTTCCGATTGAATGGGCCAACCAGCCACTTCGTTGCCATCATGGTGGAAGAGATGCACAATTCCATCGTCCTTGGTACTAAATGCGATTTCGAGGTCATCATCACCGTCGATATCGGCGAAGGCGGGGGAACTTGGAGAAAACCCGACCCTTTTTGGCCAACCATTAAGGAGTAATCCCGAGTTACGGAAAATCGATACCGTTCCATTTCCATCGAAAGCGACAATTTCCATATTTCCATCGTTATTCATATCTGCCATTGCCACGGGACTTGATGGTGAAAAACCGGAACCTGTTTCTTGTGGCCAACCACTGGCAAGAATGCCGTTATTTAAATAAAGATAAATTAAGCCTTCCAATGTAGTAATCGCTACATCAAGGAATCCATCACCATCAACATCACTAACGGCTGGAGAGTTCATAATTTGTCCAAGTCTTTCTTCGCCCAGAGTTATAGGCCATCCAGGATAGGATTCCCCTGTAAAACGTTCTATGTGCAATGTCCCTGTATCCCCAAAAGACCCAGGATTCCCTGAACGCGTACCGGAAGTATAAATGATTTCGAGGAAACCATCATTATCCATATCCGCAAAAACCAATGGAAGGTCCCGGTTTAGAGCACGAGTTCCGGTTGTTACTTGCTTTGGCCAGCCGGCAAACGGCTGACCAGTATGATGCCAAATCGATACCTGTCCTATTTCGGTATTAAAATCTTTTGAAAACATCCCAATTTCCATGTCTCCATCGCCATCAATATCACCAATCGTGGGAGGGCCTGTTGGAGAGAATTCCATTGTTGCGGGCCATCCGGTAAGAATGCTTCCATCTTCCCTATACACCTGCATTTTTCCTAGACTTCCCCAGAGAACCTCTTTTTTGCCATCATTGTTTATGTCGGCTACCGCTGCATAGCCCCCATTGGCCGTTCCTGGTCGAACCGGCCATCCGGCGCGAAGAGGCGGCTCGGGGATGTCCGCTGTGGCGAGAACAGGAATATCGCTATCAAAATTTAGTATTTTTGTTGTTTCCGGTTCTTTCCCCAAAAGCGGAAGCGACGCGATCAGGATTGCGGTGAAATTTATGTATATTCGAGGGAAGGATGTATTTTGCATGTATCGTAGAATTCTTATTTTGCGTCGATCAACATATTAATAAACACCCGTTTGTTAAAACTCTAAAACAGACAGGTTGCTGGAGAGCGATAGCTTAATTGGTGTAACGTATTTGGAAATTTACACCTTTTTCTGGTTTTTTCAATAACGACCCGGAAATTTTTTAAATTCGATCAAAAAACGATTAAAAATAACGGCGCAGGGCGATTTGCAGGAAGCTGTCGCGGCGAAGGGAGTAGGTGAGGTCGTGGGGGGTTGCATTGTGGAAGGATTGCCCTTCGATGATGAGTTTATATTTGCTCCCAAGGCGTCGCTCGAATTCGGCCCGCAGAGAGGTGGCTCCGTTGTCGGGATCGTAAACCATTCCTCCGAGGAAAGTGGTGTCGTGTTCGTCGTTGAAGGCCAGGCGTGCGCCGCTGAAAATATCGTGATTGAAGGGTGTGTCGGCCCTGTCGCCGCGGCTGTCGTAGTGGTATTCTGCCAAGGTGCCCACATCCATATTGGAACCGAAGACGCCGTAAAAAGTATATTCAAAACCACCGGTGAAGGCCTGGAAATGTTGCCATTTGCCGGATCGGGCAATCCCTTCGAATTTAAGCAGCCAGGGACCGGCGGTGTATTGAAGATCGAGACCGAGTTGCTGAATGAGAAAATAGCCCGGGCGGAGAAAAACGTCCCCGTTAGGTTGAAATTCAGGAATGAAAACGGGATCCCGGCCGGTTCCGTAAAAGTAGGAGAGTCCGACATCAAAATTTCCAAAATAGTTGGCATAGCGAAGAGCGAAATCTGGATGCCATTGCTTTGCCGAAGATTCATAAATGGGATGATCCGTATCCACCGCCGGTTGGGAGCGCAGGCGGCCTTCGGGGCCTGGAAAGGTGCGCTCCCGAAAATAGGGGAGGAGAAATAAATCAAAGGTTCCCCAGTTGGAGGGAATACTCAGGTTGACCATCGGCTGGCCCAGTTTTTCCTCCCCATCGATGTTTTCCACCAGATCGGTTTGATTGATGATATCGACTAGGTGGCGCGATTCGGTGACGCCCCAGAACACTTTACCCACTCCGGCTCGAAGCTCCCAGTTGTGGTTGATTTTTTGGAAATAAAATTCCCGCAGGTCGAAATGGGAGCGCTTGGGATCGGAGGAGTCCAGGCGCAGGAAGGGCGTTATGGTGAGGGATAAATCGCTGTCTTCCCACTCCCGATAATACTCCGCTTCCAACTCCAGAGAGGCGGAAGCCTGGCCGGATTGAGCCTCGTGCTGGGCCGTTTGGGAGAAGGCCCTGACCTCTGCACCGACATAGCCGGAGCGTTCCCAATCCTCAAAAAAAGCGGCTTCGGCGGCGGGGCCGGTCAATGCCAGCCCCGCCATTCCCAGACACAGGGCGATCCCTGTTTTTCTTTGCCTGTGGTCGTTAGCGAACATTGCGCAATGTGTCTCGGTCGAAATCGCGTTCGCTGAGACCCTGTGTGAATTGATAGTCTTCCCATACCAGGAGAGTGCTTTTGCCGGTTTGGTGGTTGGCCATATGGAATGAGTCCGCTCTCCAGAAGCCGTCGCCATAGAGCCGGTAATCTTTTTGCACGAGAGTTTTGAGCAGCGAACCTTTGCGATCGTAAAAATCGGTTTTGAGGCTGCGAAACTCCTCTTTGTCGAGCCAGACCACTTGCTTGGTATATCCCGAATTAGGATCGACCGGATAGCGCTCCAGGACGAAGGTATTGAATCCCTCCTGATTCTCCTCCCGAAGGAATTTATAGGTGTATTTCTCGACCTCCTGGGAAGAGAGATCCTCGTAGGAGAACTCGCTGCCCACGAAGGGACCGGATTTATTATTGGCCGATATGCGTTTGACCCGTTTGAGGGCCGGTAGGTAGAGCCATTGATCGTCGTTGCCAACCAGTTGGGTGTGCACGAGAAATGCAGTGCCTTTAACATCCCGAGGATAGTCGAAGACGACCAGGTTTTTGTCCCCGGCTACCTCCTGCTCGAGTGAACGATAACGCATTTGACGGGAACTGGATTCGCCGTGGCTGTTGCGGAGGATCATCTTGGCCTTGGCCACCCAATCGCCCCAGCCGCTGTCGCGCGCTTCCGCCGCCTCGGCGATGGCGAGACCTTTTTCCTCCGGTGTGAGTGAAGAATCAGAAACAGCCAGATCGCCCGATGCCATGTTTCCCGAAATGAGAACAAGGATGGCCGCGGCAGTGAAGGCAGGCAGGAGTACGGTATAAGTACCGCCTTTATTCAAGGTGGGAACTTCGTGAGTTTTATATGCTGACAGGGTTGGTTTCATAAGTAAGTTTTCCTTTCGTTGATTCAATGTTTTTTGATTTAGATTTTTTGCGATCGAATGTGATGAGCAGCGCCGGGAGGAAGAGAAAATCAACCACCAAAGCCAAAGCGATAACGATGGCCGTCAATTGGCCCATCCAGGCGTTTAGGCGGAAGGTGGATATACTCAGAATCCCAAAACCGACGACAAGGATCACCGTTGTGATGACGAGGGCTTCACCCACCCGGTTAAAGGCAAAACGGACGGCTTCCTCGGGGTCGAGATGATGTTCCCGGCGGCCCCGCAGGTATTTACTCAAAAAGTGCACCGTGTCGTCCACTACGATTCCCAGGGTCATCCCGGTTACGGCGGAGAGTGAAAGCCCCATCTCACCGATGAGCAGTCCCCATAAGCCGAATCCCAGAATGGCCGGCGCGAAGTTGGGCACCAGGCTGATCAATCCGTAACGGCTGCTGCGTAACGCCACAGCCAGAATAAAGGAAATGAGCAGCACCGCCAGAGCCGTTCCTGTGAGCATTCCCTTGATGTTGCGTTCGGAAAGGTGGGCGAACATGACGGACGGGCTGGATGCTTCCGCATGCATGACCTCCGGAAAATTCTCTTTTTGCCAGAGGTCCGCCCGACTCATGAGTTCCTTCATTTCCCTGGTCGAAAGGTTGGCCAGTACCACTGTGAACCGGGTGGCCGACTTGTCCACATTGATCTGGTTATTGACGTCGAGCCCGTAGGGCAGGGACATTTCGTAGAGAAGCAGGTACTGGGCCGCCAGTTCGCGATTGTCGGGGGTGCGATGCCAATCGGGATCGTCTCCGTGCAGGTTCTTATTGAGCCGCTTCATGGTGTCCGACAGGGTGACCACCTGTTGCACTCCCGGTTGAAGCCGATACCAATTGGCGTAGGCGTCCAGCCCTTCGAGGTAAGAAGGATTGCTGATGCCGCTGGTTTCGCCCGCTTCTATGGAATACTCGATGGTGTAAATACCGGTCAGGTTATCCATGGAGTAGTCGGTGTCGTTGCGGAAGGTGGTGTCTGTGCTGAAGTATTCCACCCACTGGTCGTTCAGTTCGATGCGGGTGAGAAAGAGGGCCAACAAAGCGGTGATTCCAACCGACCCCCATAGAAAAACCGGGCGGCGGTGAATGATGGTATTGGCCAAGCCTTCCATCCAAGCCGATATTTCCCTCTTGCGGCTGCTCACCTTGATGGGGAGAAATGATATCAGGGCGGGCAGGAAAAATATGGTGAAAACCCAGGCTGCCACCACTCCCATGGCGACCACGTTGCCAAGATGCTGGAAAGGCGGTGAATCGCTGAAATTCATGCTCAGGAAGCCTATCGCAGTCGTGATGGTGGTAAGGAAAAGAGGTTGGAAATTCGTCCGCATACTTTCCACCAGGGCATCACGGCGCGAGCGGCCACGACTCATTTCCTTCAAAAAAGTGACCAGCAGATGGATGCTGTCGGCCACGGCCAACGTCATGATCATGGTGGGCGCGGTGGAAACGACAGGAGTCAATGGGATTCCCAGCCAGCCCATCAGACCCATGCCGGTAATAACCGAGAAAAAGATGACCATGATGGCCCCAATCGTTCCTCCTACGGAGCGGAGCAGGAGGGCCATGACGATAAAGATACCCAAATACATCAGAGGCATGATGGATGACATATCTTCGATGCTGGATTCGCCGAAAGCGTTATTGAGCATGACAATGCCCGTCAGGCGGACCTCGAAACCGGGGAATTCTTTTTCGAACTCAGCGGCCAGCTCCCGCGATGCGAGAGCCGCTTCCATGGACTCGGTGCTGTTTTTCTCGGGAAGGGTGAAGGTTATATTGATGCCGGTGACATTGTCGTTGGCGCCGATCAACCGGTTGTTAAGGAGCGGCTCCTTATAAGCGACCTCCCTGGCGTCGGCCAATTCTTCAGTTGTCCGGTTGATCGGATCGAGGACCAGGTCTCCCACCATGAGGTCGTCTTCCACGGCCTGCGAATGCTGAAAATTGGTGATCGAGTCCACCCTGGTAGTATACGGAAGTTGCCAGGCTTGTTTGGTCAACCAGGCAACCGCATCGAGGTAGTTGCCGGTAAACACTTCCTCCTCATTCTGGGAGAGGACGAAGATTACGTTGTTATCTTTCGTATAGATATTGCGGATGGCCTCGTATGTCTCCAATTGTGGGTTATCCTCGCTGAAGAACACCCGGTAGTCGTTTTTCATTTCGATGCGGCCGAGGCCGCTACCGGCAGCGATGACAAGGGCCAGGGCAGCGACGATAATGGGCCACCGCCAGCGTAAAACCCAGCGGGCGAATCGCTCCGGTGAGAAGGATGTGAGGTATTGTTTCATTTTCATGTTTCTTTGACTATTGAAGTAAGTGTTTACTTATGATTTGATTTAAAAAAAAGCTTTCAAAAAAGGTTTGGAGCCGAGTGGGATATTTGTGGGCTGAAATGTCGTGAGGTCTTGATTATCAGGGATTTAAAAGTGAATATTCACTTACTTATGGAGATAAAAAAAACTTTAACAGACGTCTTTGGCGATGCGGTCGAAGATGCGGTCGAGTTTTTCAAAATCGAGGAACTTTTCCATAGCTTCGTCCTTCAGACCCATGCCGCGAAGGGCAAACCAGGCGGTGTCGTGAATGAGTGCTTGCTCATTTTTCCGATACTCGAAAACCGGTTGGGGGGGCAGGGTATTAAGCCGCTGGACAATGGTCATGTGGTGGGAGAACCAGAGCCGTTCCTCGTGGTTGAGGGGCGAGGGGATCATATCCCCGGCTTTTTCGGCAGCTTCGAGGGAGGCCTTGAAGGGTTTCAACATCCGGTAGAAGCTTCCCTCCATAAAGGTTCGGGCAAATTTGCCGTCCTCGGTCATGCTCTTAAACATGAGGCGGGGCAGAGCGTCGGCATCAACGATCCCGGTAGATTGTTTGATAAAGCGAACCATTAAGTAAGTGAATAGAACCAAAGTCTCGGTCGAGGGTTTGAGGTTCTCGATGAAGGTGATGGCATCCCCTTTGGCTTTGCAGAGGCATTCCTGAATGGCTTCGAAGAGGCAGTCCTTGCCGGGGAAGTGGCGGTAGAGGAGGGCTTCAGAAACTTCGGCGGCCTCTGCGATGTCCTTGGTCGTCGTGCCCACGAACCCCTTTTGGGCAAACAAGGGCGTGGCAGCCTCGATAATGGCCTGCCGCCGCTCCGCCGAGCTG